>JAZDKD010000806.1:0-11177 GCA_043803345.1 Pseudomonadota bacterium | reverse complement strand
CCAGCACCAATTGAAAGAAAAGCTGACGTATACCGCCAGTTGGTTCATCCGTTCGATTCAGCAAAGCATTGTGAAGTCTGAAATGTACCGGGACAACCACCAATATGTGTACTTTGTCCTGGTACATTTCCCCCCGCCGAAGATTCATAAACTGCGAAAACTTACCATCGGCCCCAAGGTTTCTGCCAGAATCTTTGAGAAACGCCATGACAATATGACCATTGAAGCGACAGAGGCAAATGGCATTGGAGTGATCCTGACTGATTATGGGATGAAAATAATCAAAAAGAACCGCCATGCCGGCCTTATTACCCTGTTTGCCTGGAAGGTGCCAAAAGGTTCATCCAGGGAATTTGAGAGCGTTATATCAAATACCATTCGTCTTCAGGGCAATTCAAAAACATTCAACATTTCATTCGCCGCTATGGATTCACGCATCAGGCAGCTTATACTGGGTACCGAGACGCAAATTGAAATGAAACTTCAGGGTTATGATGAAATAGGCCGGAACTTATCCATAGCGGTACAAGACCTTCCCTAAAACAGAAAAATATTTAAACCCCACCCCTTCATAATGGTGTATGCCGTCATCATTACTTGCTCCGTTTGATCTTGTGAAACCCAGCCAGATTATTTCCCAGTATTCCGAATGGGTTTTTTTCGCCCTATTTTTCTGCTTTTTCTTGTCAGTTTCCGGAATCATTTTACGCAAACATTTTAGCCGTGCCTATGTCAAACCGCTTATCATTTCGGTTAGCCTCATGCTGACGGTAGGGGTATTTTTCTATAAAGAGACGGTGACTGCTATCGTCGGCGCCTGGGGCATTGTGGGGACAATTCTGCTGGTATTTGTTGTGGCCATCATCCCATACGGCCTTTGCCGGGGCTTTGGACTTTCCACCCGCAGAGCGTTTTACCTTACCTACATTCTGTTTTACATCCTTGCATGGGTCCAGTTCCCAGAGATATTTTTTCAGCTTGCAGACAGGAATCTTGGCCTTGTGAATCTCGGTCTTTTGATACTTTTTATCGTTGCGATCATTAAAACCGTAAAATTCGGAAAATCTTCCGGAACCATCGATACGAATCTATCGCGTGAAAGTCCCTTTGAATCCGAAATCAGCCAGGAGGCCAAAACGGAAGATACTGAGGAATACCTGATAAAAAACCGCGCTGAGAACCTCAACAAGGCTGAAATCAAAACCGTGGAGGATATGGAGAAAGCACTTTCGGAAATCCTGTCAATTGTCGAAACCCACAGAAACAATCTATCCGTTAAGGATCGAGAAAGGATCTCTCAGGATCTCAAAAGCATTCTTAAAAACGAGGGATTATTTAAGACAAGTCTTCAAAATATCAAAGAGATCATTAAACGCATTGGTTCGGCCGATATCCATCAAATCCAGAAACAAAAAGAACGCCTGGCAAAGACAAAGGGCAATGAAAGGAAATTATTGGAAGCTGAAATCAGGGGCGAGGAAGAAAAGCTTAAAATCGAATCAACTGTAATGGAGCTTGAAAAAAAGATCGAACAGTGTTTTGCGCCTTTTAACCAAAAGGTCAACCTGTCCGTGCAGCATATGAGAAACTCCAATTATCCATACGATGCCAAGACATACATTGAAGAGGCGATGGTAATTTTAAAGGAAATAATCAAAATCATAAAAGAAATGGTAAAAATCGAGGAAAAGCTTGTGGAAATATCAGAGGATGAAAAAAAGCTGCTGAAAAAAGAAAAAAAGGCTGGATAAGCTCTATCTCAGTTCCACCCGGTCCCGGATGCACGCAAGCATGGTCTCAAGATCTTTTTCATCCAGCGGGGACAGGAAATTCAAATCAGCGTCCGTATTCAAAATCCGTTTAATTGTTTCAATAAGTTTTTCTTTTGTCATCACATGAACATTTAATCATTTTCAGGGAATATTGTCGAGTCTTTTAATTGCTCAGAAATTTACGGATGGGGAATGGAGATCTCAACAGTTCCCTTGCCTGCGATTATTCTCATAGCGCAGGTTTGGGCGTGGTTGTGATCACCAGAAGATATCTCAGGTGGACATAGGGATGAATCAAGAAATAAAGGGTTCAATTCACAGAAGTTGGAAAACTTAAGGGCGCACAACACTGTTGACACGCCCTTTAATGGACGACCCCGGTTCCGAACCACTCCTATACAGATAATTCACATAATCTTTGAAAGCCATCGCGGATCACTTTCGCAATTTCTTTCCGTCTTGCTTTTAGAAATTCCTCGTAGCTCATGGATTCCCATTCCTTGGGGAGGGCGTGCCAGTAATACATGTCCTTCAGCTCTTCGGGGCTGAAGCGGGCAATGTATTTCGGCAAGTATTCTGGCGGCGCGATATCGGAAATTTCGATATTATCTGACCATTCAACCAGGGCGTAATTTGCAATCTGATTCGTATCGCGGATTTCGGATATATTAATTTTCTTTAGGTAATTCTTGGGAAAAAGATGATGCCTTTCCGTGCCTGACTTCTTAGCCTTTATGGCAGGATCGAATAGCTCCGATACTTTCATCTTTGAAAAGAGGACTCTGGCATCCAGCAGGTTCAAAGCCGCATAATAGGCGAAGAGTGATGGACTCCGGGATGACGATGTGGCTATTTCATTGGGCAATGTGATAGTCCAGAAATCTTCTGTGAGCGTATCGGAAATCACTTGGTCAAAGGTTTTCACAAAGCCGGCTACATCATTCACTGATCTCAACCGGGCAAAATCGGCCTCCATTGTTGTTTCCGGCGACGCACTGTAGCGGGCCGTTAGGGCGGTCATAAAAAACCAACGGGCAATCAGATTTCGGAGTTCATATAAATCCAGCTTGAAATCAAACCTGCCGATTAGGAACATCACATAGCTATAGAGCAGTGCCGCCTGCGAACTAATCATAGATGAGCTGCGGAACCCGGCTCGAATCAATACCTTTAAAAATTCATGCCAATTCTGCAAATCGAGAACACGGGACTGTGAATCTTTCAGGATATCGAATTGCTTAATTCGCTGCTCCTCGGAGAATTGTTCCGTTTCCAGGTCTTTGCCCCGCAAGATTGAATAGACATAATTCAATCGGGCGCGACGAAATCCCAAACCTACACAAACGCGCAGAAGTTGATCCGGTTCCGGTTGAATGAAATAATTAAAGGGTGAGGCCTCGCCAACGGCAGGCTGCCGTGCTAGCCTGCAAAATTGCTCAAGCTGACTTCGTCCCTCATCCCAGAAAACAGACATCAGAGTGAGAATGAAGTCTGCCTGTTTCAAGGTGACTCCTTTGCTGTTGATACGGACAAAAACCTCTGCCACCCTCTCTTCGTCGATATTCGGAGAGAGTTCTAGGGCTGTAAATGGGTAATGCTGAATGTCATATAGTTTATCGATGGATTCAATCAACCGGTCCTCTTCCTGCTCGCCGACTTCCCGAGATACCCTAAGCTTTTCAATAAAGTCTTTGACGAATCGAGTTCGCGTTTGCTGTTTCGACCAAAGTTCGGAGATGTTGTGGATAAACTCCGGGTCACGTCGAATCGCGGCATCCGCGACTTCAAATCTTGCATCGCTGGGTCGAAAGGCAATCTGGATGGATTGCTTCGTATAGTCACTTCGGATGATATTGCGTCCTTTGAGAACTGCATAAAGGGCAGTCAGACGCTGCTGTCCATCGACAATTAATAATCGAGGGGTTTTCTGTTTGATATCGATGCCGATCTGGCGGTGATTCCCATTTAGAGCATTGATCCAGAAAAGCAGATACCCTACAGGGAAGCCTTTATACATGGAATCGAAAAGATCCCTGACTTTGGCCGGTGTCCAGACAAACGGCCTCTGAATATCCGGCAAGCCGATTTCGCCGATATCAACATCTTCAATAAGTTTGGATAAGGAATAACCAACTTGTTTAAAAAGCGTTGCCTCCATGAAACAGTCTCCTGTTATAAGTTTTACTTGGCATTCAATAAATCAACTATTTTCAGGAAATAGGAGGTCACCGATATCCTCCATGTATACCACCCGGATGCTCCCCCCTACTTATCAATAATCAGGAGTTATTCAACATAGTCAACTACGTGCCCAGGGATAATGTATAAGTATAGCCTGTCGAAATCTCCCCTATAAGGCATTCGCCGCATCTTCTATCTCGAAGACTTCAAACTTCTTCACCCTTTTCTTGGCATTGGCGATACATGCTGATGCTTCACGACAATGTGCTCGTTTTTCCTCAAACGCCCAGAAGAAGGCGGCAATAGCAGCTGAACGATTATCACAAATGTGATCAAACCCAAGGACGGCTCTATTGTAGAGCTCACGGCCTTTATCAGTTTCACCCGATCGGAAACATATTAGCCCCTGTGTGGCTAAGATTGCAAGCATTTCGCGCTTTTTCAAATTGCCTCGATCGACATTTTTTAGCTCTTCGGTTGCTGCTTTTATTTTTCCTTGGCGTGCGAGGGCGAAAGCCAAATTGTTTATCACCAGAGGATTTTTTCGGTGTGTTGGCGATGCTGATTCTACCATGCTGATGCTTTGAGGATCATTATTTAAACAAACTGAAGAAATGAACATAGCTTGAATTAGTGGCTGCGAACTGAATAGTTGGAATCGAGCCCATTGTTCTGTAGCAATTAAGCTTTGATCAAACTGCTTTTCTCGATAGTAGTGGCGTGATTCAGCCTCATATGAAGCTGGCGTCTTCGTTTCAGGAGGTGGTTTAGTGTATTTTTGAGAAGCGAGCCATTCAACCTGTGCAAGAGCGTTCTCACTGGGGTCAACAAGTGCTTGTTTTACAAGTTTCTTAACCTTTCTCTGGGATCCACTCTTGGCCTCCATAGTGCAGAGCGCCGCAGCAAGTTCACTTTTTGCGAAAGGAGAAATGTTCATGTTCTCAACAAGACTCCAGCCCGCCTTAATACAGGTACTTCGAAGTTGTGTACCATCTGAGATTGCGATTTCCGCTGCAGCTATCCACGGGTCTGAATTACACATGTTCGACTGACGCAAATAATCGACGGCACGTTTCGGGTCACCGGCATGAAAAAAACAGCGGGTTGCCGAACGGAGGATGAAACGGTTCTGTTTACCGAGTACAAGTGCAACCTGCATAGATCTCTGTGCTTTCTCGATATGTCCCAGCATAGCATAACAGAGGGAAAGATCAGACCATGCCACGGGATTCAATGGGTGACTACGTACTGACCTCTTTAGGGTCGCTATACAGGCACGTGCATACTCCCTAGAATAGTTAGTCTTAATGATTTCTTCGCTGAAAGTCGGTTCATTAAGGAAGTGCTCTGCAAGATCTCGGACTAATCTCGCTGATTCTGGAGCGTTATCAAGGATGAAGATTGCAGCATCGCGCGACTGCTTAGCCTCGAAATCTTTAAAAATAAGTTTCTCAGCAACCAAATCGGCAGCCGTAATTATAGTGGGGTTACTTTGCCAGTCGAGCGCGGCTTGAGAATAGCGTGTCGGGAAACCCGAAGGATACACTAATTTACCTTTTGTTCTGAGTAGGCCAAGGTAACAAGACATCTCGTAATCTAGCCATCTAGGGATAACTTGACGATATGTGTCATCGAATGTTCCACTCATAACATCCTCAATTCAGCATGGCGTGCAAGCCTGTCAAAACGTGAGATGTAAGGTTGAAGATCATGTTTCGTAACCTTTGAACTCAGAGCCTTTGGATCACCGCGACGCCTCGGATCGGGCTCGCACAACTGATTCGCTATCATTATGACCTCATCAGTCAGACCGACTGCAAAAGAAGCGACAGCGGACCTTAGGTCAACAAGAGCATCCGAAAAAGCGCTTTGAATGTAAGGTAAATCCTGAAGGAAACCAGATCTAATAAAATCACGGCCATGCGCCTTTGATAATTTAAGTTGGATAGCGGCTGTCACTGAGCAGTTACAGAAGTAGAAGAAAACCAGGCTGCCTAAAAGGTAGAGATCAGCCACGAATCTTGAATCGAAATCTGGAGAGTGTTGCCAGCCGTACCATTGTTCTGGAGGTGCGTAGCCAACATCGCCGGGTATCTGCAGACCATCAACTTGTGAAGGAGAGTGGACATATGACGCACGCCCTAGGTCTGTTACCTTTGAGCCTTCTTCGGGAAAAACAAGGACATTCGACGGTTTCAGGTCTTGATGTGCAATGCCTGTTGAGTGCAATTGCCGGAGCCCAGTAGCTGTGTGGTGCAAAGATCGAAGAGACCAAGCCAAGTCAAATTCCTGCCAGTTCGTTACCTCATTTCGGATATCACCAGCTGCCAGCTCGAAGATTATGTATGAGACTTTCCCCAGCTCTCCAAAATTGCCCGGAGCCTGAACGGTTCCATCTGAGAGCGGAATAACTACCCTTCTAAGCTTCCTTTCTCTGCACTTGGATAGCAAATCACGTTCAAAGTTATACGCGGAAACCATTGGCTGTAAAGCACGAGGAGGATCTGGGGTGTTAAATGCGGAGGAAAAATCAAGAGCTTTCAAATAGGCATTTCTCCCATCCGCATTGGTAACGTGGTAACCCACCGAGAATTTTCCTCCTGTGCTCGCAAGAGGTCTATAAATGATAGAGTTAACGTGCCACCCATCAGGTAAGTCAAGGCCTTCCAGACACTCTGCTGGTCTCATATTAGTTCTCTCTTTTTATGTTTTATAATGCTTACAATATTAATATTATAGCTAATCCATAATCACCTTTGTAAATGCATCTATTGCATCTGCGTAAAATTCGATACTGACCTTGGTTGCCATTTCATCGGATAGCTCGAATAATTGCTTCCGAGATGATATGGGCATCAACAATGTAGTTGCTCCTTTCTCCACAGCCAATTCTGCAACGGCAACCGGATTTGGCACCATTTCAACGGAACCGCCAAGATTTAATGCTCCAACAATGATAAGTCCGCCTTTAACGCTCCGTTCAATCAGGCCCCCGCACAGTGATAACAGAACAGCAAGGCCAAGCCCCTGTCCTGAACTGTCGATGTCCATAGAACGTAGCTGGACCGAAAACTCATGGTTACGGGGGTCACGGTCCCCTACCAATTCCTTTGCCCTTACATACAGGTTTTGTTCCCCATAGCGCACACTTTCCCGAAAAGCAGGTGGAACTGGTGTGTTAAGAATTCTTACGCCACTTCCGGGACCAACCGTTGCTTCGATTCGATATAGCGCCGGAGAGGCTTCTTGGCCGCCCGGACTAATGGCCCATACCTGGCCTGGAGGGAGTGGATCGGCATCAATCAATTCATCGCTGTGAAGCTCTGGGGTTGAGACAAATTGCTCTACTCCGTCCACACCCATAAAATAACTGAAGTGGGTGTTTCTAAATTCAGTTTTTAGACAACGTTTCTGCTGTTCTTTAACCCTCCGTCGAGCTTCAAGTGCAATCCGAACAATAGATTCCAACTCTTCATCAGGAATCGGCATATCAGTGGCAGGAAAAATGAGTTTTATCAAGCCACTGATTGTCTTATTTACAGCCTCGATATCTCGCCCGCTGAGGGCTCCACCCCAATTTACGCGCCCCTGTAATACTGGCAGCCGGCTTCCGGAACGGAGTTTGTTCCAACATTCGGACAAAAAATCGCTGACAAGGCCAAAATGATTGGTAAGGTTATCAGGATTGAGCTTGGGAAAATCCCAACCCGGAGCATACGAGTGTATACGATCCATAAACGCGGTATCGTTTCGCATTTCAACAGGTAGCGGACTGAGTAAGTGCCCGATTCTCTGTTGTTGTTCAACATCAACATCAAAATTTCCGACCATTACGATGCCACCGAAAGCTCGAATCGGTTCTTTACCTCTGGAAAATTCACCAGAGGCCATATAACCTTTCATTATATTGACGCCATCCTTCTGGTCAAAGGATACACCTGAAATCTCATCAAAACACACCACATCATAATGGCAAACAAGGCCACGTTGACCATTCGCCATATTGACAAACATTTTTGCCACGGTAGCCTTGCCACCTGATACTAAATGAGAATAAGGGGAAACTTGCTGGTATATATGACTCTTCCCGGTTCCTCTTGGACCAAGCTCAACCATGTTAAAATTGTTTTCAATAAAAGGAACCATGCGGAGCAACGCCACCATCTGGGCACGGTCGGAGAGCGTTTCCGGTTCCAGTCCAACAGAACGAATTAGAAACCTTTTCCATTCATCGGTTGTGAATTGGTTCCGGCCTCGATCCAAAACGGAAAGAACATCTGCTTTCGAAAGTTGGATTGCCCTCAATCCCTCTACTGCAAAGGGTCTCCCGCTTTTTTCTTGAGCTATTGCCCCATCGTATGTCAAATTTAGCTCAGCATAAAAACCATCAGTGAGCATCCGTTCATTATCATGGACAAGCTGGTCATTGATACGCACATCACGCAGACCCAGGCTTGGAAGCTCGGCAATAAAGCAATCATTCTTGGAGTCGAGTTTGGCTTTTATGAGATCGATTAATTTCACCGATCCTTTTTCCCGTGCCCAAGCCTTGAATAATTCCTCTTCCCCGGTTCGGACAGTACGATCCTTCAGTTGTCTTTCAACGATCCCGAGGCCTTCCTCGATTTCTTCTTCATTTATGGTAGCGCAATACCGTCCAAGCAGGAATTCAACAACATAAGTGGGCACAGGGTATTGTCGGCTATATTTTCTGACCAAATCCTTGCGCACTAAAAACCCGTCAAAGGCAGAGGCGGCAAGGCGGTCGAGTTTGTCAAGTTCCATGTCTATTCATCACCTCCAATTGTGGTAGCCTGTTTTCCTATTACTGAACCGGAAGAATCAATTAGCACCAGACTGACAACGGTGCCTTCCAACTCCTCATTTTCGACAAGCAGGCTCAGATGCCCGTCATCACTAACCATTTTAGAAGAGGCTACGCTCGACGTTTCATCATTTGGTTTTGTTCGAAGGTCTGCTTTTATTTTGGCTCCGCCCGAATCGATAGTAGCCCGACATCGCATACCAACCCACTGAATTTCTGTTATTTTCGCGATGGCTTTAATAGGAACATCGCTCAGGCTGAATTGTAAATCTGGAATGAGGCATTCCTGTAAACTCACACCGCCATGGGCGTATTCATTTCCATTTGAAAAACAATTGATCCCTGGCCCATAGACAAAATATTCATGAGAATTCCAATGCCAGTTGGCCATCGGAAAATCGACTTTTGAATGATCTTTGATAGCCGCGCACCTTGCCCATCGGCATTCGGTGAGGTATTTTGGAAGTTTCACAGCAGGCAGGCCGCCCGGAACCATGAGCCAGCCATGATCCGTTATCACTCTTACCCGTTTCCATCCGGCATCAAGCACCTCTCGGATTCTTTCAATTAAAAGCTCTATCTGTTCCGTGATTCTGGCAGCAAGCTTGCCTTGTAATGTATGACCGAGCTTGTCAATCTCTCCGAATTCCGTCCATGCTCGGGCATCTGCTTGCTCAGGCTCACCGACTTCAGAAGGGCTGAGAACCTGGTAGCCTTCTGAAGTCAGCAGTTTACGGAAACGGTCGATTGTCAATGGCTTGCCGTCTTCTTTTGTTTCCGGACGAAATTCATCCCCTAATTGATTACCTTTGATTTTTTTAGCTACTGGTGAAAGGGCAGGTTTAGATGTCGCGGTGACTGTCGGCAGGGAAGCCCAGCGCCAATTGGCTGACACTTTAAGCCCTTTTTCCTCTGCTAAAAAGGTTAAGCGCTTTGAAACATCAAATCGAAGGCTGTCAGCAAACAACAAGCACTCTCCAGCCTCAGCCTCTATTCCAGGCAATTCACTGCAACCTGAAGGCAGGGGATTTTCTGTTACCAGTTTCTGGAAATGACGCGCTGTATCATCTAACCAAGGCAAATAGATACTCCTTAAAACCGCTTCTATCGCCTTATTATCCTCATTGGATTTAATAACACTTCCAAGCGCCGACATCGCGGCCATATCTGCTTTATAGCCACTTTCCCTATAAACAACGGCCATTGCATCCGGCGATTCACCACCCATGTTTTGGGAAGTCTCGTCAGCCACCACAGCCAAATGCTCTAAGGCTGTTGCAAGGGGACTTTGCCCGATTTTGGCCCATACCCAATCTCGGCGTTTATGGTGTTTCACCTCTAATTCTTTAATTATTTTTCTGGCTTCTGCAGCGCTCTTTGAATGTAAACTCAACAGGTCGTGACGTAATGATTTTTCCTCGCTGTCGTTTTCATCAGGCCATGGTTCTTTGTCAAAGATGAGCTTGCCTGAAGGTTTCGATTTTCTGAGCACTTCCGGCAGGTCAGGGTACAGCAATGGTGATTCTTCAAAACGCCTCCAGAGGTTCTTCCAGACTTCATCTTCCCTTAGTCCAAGTTTTTCTCCGGCGACAATCACACCTTCTTTTTCCGGGTCAAAACCATATTCAGCTTTGCAACGTGAAACAAATGCCGCCCACTTATTGCCATCCCACTGTTCTTGAATGTCAGATGGAGAATTGATCCATACCAATAAATCACGCGGTGTATCCTCTATCATTAATTTGTCGAAATCTTCCGCTTCAAGCCGTTTGCCGGATAGTCGTGTCAGCGGTGTCACTGCAAGTTGGACTAATGCACCGAGCATTGACTGCCTGGTGTATCTATCTTTGGCAACATCCAATCCTAAACCCCCATCCATTGAAACTAAAAACGCCTCGACGGTCCAATCCCTTCCGTTACGTTGCGTCCAAACCGCACCCCGATATTGCATCTCAACAAGCGGTTTCAAACTTTCAGGGCATTCCTCAACAGCTCTCAGAGTCTGTCTGCTGACGTTCGGCATGTATATGACAGGGATGGCATCATCTGCGAGATCAACGTCCGGCAGAGAGCGTTCTATGACACATCTAATCCAAATCGCAGGTCCGGTCTTTTCATTAGGATTATATTCGCCTAAGATCATAAGTTCAGGCATTAAGGGGCGTAATTGAGCAACAAGGGGTTCCCATTGCGCATCAGAATCGGTCCATAAAATGGCAGTCGGAGATACAACATCTGACCTGTTATATCTTCCAGCCTTTTTTAAGGACGAAAGAACAGCTTCGATAAATGTCATTGGTTTTGATTTTTCAGTATTTTCCACTTTGTTTCCAATCCATTTAGGCTTTTCCCTTTGCCGTTGATTTTTCACCAATAGAGAGATGAACATCGTTTATCCG
>JAZDKD010000805.1:0-2765 GCA_043803345.1 Pseudomonadota bacterium | reverse complement strand
CTATAATACTTGGTCAGTCAAAAGCCGTAGGGTTTGAGCCCCAGTGGGTCGCAAGCTCCACGCTATCAGATTCTAACTTGATGTACAAAATTACAAAAGGTCTTTGGGAAGGGGTTGTTTACGCGAATTTTCTGAACATTGATAGCCCGTTGGCAAAGAAATACCTTGAGGCTCAGAAAAAATTCGCTCCAAACGAACAATACACTGGCATTTTCTTTCTTGCCGGCTTCGTGTTCGTGGAACCCATGGTAGAAGGATTGAAAAGAGCTGGTAAAGACCTCAATCCGGATACATTTGTCAAGGCTATGGAGACCATCCGAAACTGGAACGACTGGCTGGGTCATGACTGCACTTACACCCCTCAAGATCATCAGGGAATGAAATCCGTGTTTATCTCAAAGTGCGGCCCTGAAGGAAAACCGATTAAGATATCGGATTGGATTACCTACAAGGGTGAATAGTTTTTTTGACATCTTGCAAACGAGGCGTTGAAGACAGGACGAACTATGCTGTTGTTTCGACGCCTCAAACAATAACATAAGGATTGTTATTACCCCAGATGGCGCTTCTTTCAATACAGGATTTGTGGGTGGCTTTCGGAGGTCTCGTAGCCCTGCATGGAGTTTCTATGGATGTGGAGGAAGGTAGAATATTCTCCATCATAGGACCGAACGGCGCGGGCAAGACCACTATATTCAATTGCATCAGCGGTATTTACAAACCTACCAAAGGGAAAGTAATTTTTAGGGACCGCGAAATAACCGGAAAAAAGTCTCATTATGCGGCCGGTATGGGAATTGCCAGAACATTTCAGAACATAGAACTGTTTGGTCATCTCACCACTATTGACAACCTGCTTCTAGGAAGACACATCCACATGAAGTCAGGAGTTTTCTCCGGAGCCTTCTTTTTTGGCAAAAGTTTTCCTGCTGCCCGTGAAGAATGCCATCACAGGGAAGTAGTCGAACGAATCATAGAATTTCTCGAAATCGAGGCCTACAGGAACTCCTTGGTTTCCTCTTTACCTTATGGAATTCGAAAGCTGGTTGAGCTTGGACGAGCGCTTGCCATGGAACCGAGCCTTCTCCTGCTGGATGAACCTACAGCCGGAATGAACCAGGAGGAAAAGAGGGATATGATGTTCTGGATTCGTGACATTCGTGATGACTTTAAGGTTACTATAGTCATGGTTGAACACGACATGAACCTGGTGATGGATGTTTCCGACGAAATTATGGCTCTGAATTTTGGAGTCAAGTTGGTTCAGGGAACGCCGGAACAAGTGCGAAGCGATCCCCAGGTACTTGAAGCTTATCTTGGCAGAGATTGATTCACTTGAGACCGGCTTGCAACGCATCTCATAAATAGAAACTGAACAAGAGCCAAAATTATGCTCGAACTAAGAAATACAGAAATTTATTACGGTAAAATAATGGTGGTTCGGGGACTGTCTTTAAAAGTGGAGAAGGGGGAAATAAGGGCTATCCTCGGAGCGAACGGAGCGGGAAAGAGCACGACGCTCAAGACTATCATGGGGTACATCGAAGATCAGCCTGAAAAAGGCTCAATTTGGTTTGAAGAAGAACGTATCGATGGTTTGAAGACCGAGAAAATAGTTCCCAGAGGGATTGCTTACGTTCCCGAAGGACGAGAGGTTTTTCCTGAGTTGACTGTCCGTGAAAACCTGATGATGGGCGCTTATACCAGAAAAGACAGGGATGTTGACTCGGACCTGGCGAAAGTTTTTGATTATTTCTCTGTCATAAAAGATCGATTGAAACAACTAGCGGGAACGCTTTCGGGCGGCGAACAGCAGATGCTCGCCATTGCTCGAGCTTTGATGTCCAGACCAAAATTGATGATACTAGATGAACCATCCTTGGGGTTATCGCCATTACTGGTATCAGAGATATTTGAAATAATTCGTTCCATTAACCGTGCCGGGACAACAATTCTATTGGTCGAACAAAATGCCCGCAAGGCCCTAAGTATTGCGGACCACGCTTTTATAATGGAATCAGGCAGAATAGTCCTGGAAGGACCACCGGAGAAGCTCTCAGAAAATGAAGACGTTCAGGAGTTTTACCTCGGGGTCAGGCAGGAAACATCCGTCAAAGGGTACCAACGGTACAAACGTAAAAAGAGGTGGCGTTGAGCCACTTTGAAAATCTGGACAGAGAAAACGGTATGACTGACACTGAACTAACCATCCCGAAAATGTTTTTAGAACGAGCGAAACACTTGCCTGAAAAGGTAGCTCTAAGAAACAAGTATCTCGGAATATGGAGAGATTTGACATGGTCAGATTATCTGAGAAACGTCAAACTCACTTGTCTAGGACTAATCAGCCTCGGGCTTCGAAAAGGTGATCGAATCGCCGTGATTGGCGAAAACAGACCCGAGTGGTTGTATTCGGATATAGCCGCTATGTCCGCTGGAGGAGTCACCGTTGGAATCTACACAACCAGTTCGGCCAGTCAGTGTGAATATGTTGTTCAACATTCCGGATCCAGGTTCTACATAGGAGAAGACGAAGAACAACTCGACAAAGCCCTTGAATTTAGGAAAAACACCCCGGAACTGGAAAAAATAATTATAATGGATTCCAAGGGGCTCACCCGTTTTTCTGATCCTATGGTGATGACTTTCGATGATTTGCTCAAACTGGGCGAATCCATGGACCAAAAAGATCCAAATTTGTTTGAACAGTTAGTCAATCGAACCAGTCAGGATGATCTGGCGCTTGTTATCTACACCTCTGGCAC
>JAZDKD010000804.1:0-6190 GCA_043803345.1 Pseudomonadota bacterium | reverse complement strand
CATCCTGGCCTTTTTTTCAGAAACGCAGAGCTGTAGGAAAAGAATTATGCCTCCGATAAAGAGGACTCTTCCAACCAGTTCACGGATAAAATTTGTGAAGAACCCCGGAATAAAGGAAGTGGCGATTCAGAGAACGGCCGAACCCATTCCGATGAAGACAAGAGCCCATGAACGTCGAAGGTCACCAAATGGGGTCTTACCCATTGTGATCATCTGAAAGGAAACAATGACCATAAAGAGGCAGTGGGCGCTGTCTGGGTTATATGGCAGATCTCCGGTGTAAATTTTGAACAGCGTTAGGCCAAAGAGGAGCCAAAATACTCCGAAGAGGATTAAAACGGCGCCTTCGAGGGAGAGATCGGCTTCTTCCTTCATTATTGCATGCCTTTGTCCGCGCTAACGATGTCACGGCCTTGAAGTATTTGACCTAGAGTTAAAATTGGAGTCTTGGCCTCATAAAATGCATCAAAGCCTAAGTTGTCAACGACTGATTGACCTGTGTCCTGCACTTTAGTCCCCTTCAGACCATTGATTCCTTATTTCTTTTTTAGTTCGTTGAATTCAGGATGTCCTTGGACAATTTTTCTGCAATCACTCTATATGCTTCAGGAGTAGGATGAGGATGCCCATCAGGAATGGCGTATTGTTTGGAACCAGGATCAAACAAAGTCGAATAGTCAAAATATGTTATCTTGGCCTTCTCGAAATAAGGAATAATTTTCTCTGCTCCCTTTGTCGGATATATTAGAACATAAAAATTGTTACTCATAAATTTCTTCTTAAATTCGTTTCGAGATTCTTCGATCATTCTGGCTGTCAATTTATAGTGGGTATCTGTGATTATAGGCGGAAATTGAATATAGAAATATTTAACAAAATACCTGGCGCCCAAAAGACGGTACAATCTTGAAATAACGGGCCTTCCTGATGAAAAACTACCGTGTCTAACTAATTTATTGTCAGAATCTATCATATAGTAGGGCATATTCTTGCCATAACCATTTGAGACTATCATGTTTCCAATAGCCCGTTTAGGATGGTGCTCGTGTAAATACAGGTAAATGGCGATCCCGTTCTTTTCGTTGATCTCTTTTCTAATTGAATCATCCTGTAACTTGGCAAGCATCTCTTGGGGACCGTAGCCATGGAAGCCGTAATTGTATGGCATATATTCGGGAGAGATTTCAGAAAAATAATACGGCAAAGTCTGATCATTCTGGACACCTTCTCCGTAGACATATGAGCAGCCAAAAAAGATGGCAAATTTTAGTCTTTTCTCTTGATGGGCGATGGCAGTTCTTCTTCGATTGTAATTATCAATAGAATAAATCACGTCATAGATCTTGGTGTTGTTTAGTATGAGAAACGATGAGTGATCAGTTGAGGCTTTTGGCTTGTATCCGAGAAGGTCATCATCCTGCGAGTATCCCTGAGGATAGAAGAGATTACGTCCTTCGGGGTCATGATGAATTTTGTATTCGTACAAAAAGTAACAGGAAATTTCAGCAAGAGAAATCGCAACAAGACATGAAAGGGTGAATATGAGCAAATTGGTCATGCGACCAAATCGTCTAGAGCTCTTCATTACGTCCGACCAGTCCCAAAAACATTATATTACCTACTGGCTACATTATAAACTTTATCAAAGCATATCTTCAATCACAACTCGTTCTGACTTTTCCACAGACTCTGCATACATGCTATGATAAATGATTCAGGACGTTAATGTGAGATGTTAAAAATGACTGTCATGTTTAACTGTGGGTCTCACTACAAACGGCGCCATTCTTGGGCACGCAATGATTCATGAACTGGCTTCCAGGGATCTTCATCAAATCGATATTTCTCCCGACTTTGGAACTTTTTTTTTGCCAAGGCACTGCAATATCAGCAAGTTGTTCTTTTGCCTGGGGCACTACAATTTGTTTTCCTGGCAAAATTTGGGTCATTGGTCTTGGCGCCTCTGATCGTTGGATTCCGAAGATGAGATAAGGCTTTTTCTGAACTCGAAACCTTTTTACAAAATTCGGGGTCCCCAAAATCTCAAAATCGCCCACACGAAAAAGACCCGGTGAATTCTGAGATAGCTTACAGTGTTCCGATCTCCTCTTGACACAGGAGAACAATCAATTTACTATGGTTACTAAGAGATAACTATTCTCTGAAAATAAACGGCCTCGTCAAACGGATGGTCCAGATGGCGCCCGATGACTCAAGAAAACACGAAGATCGCTTTCAACAGATGCTGGACAAGCTCAAGAGTCTTGATTTCCGTATCACCCCCCAGCGTCTGGCAGTGCTTCGGATTCTGGCCGCCAGTGAGGATCATCCTTCCGCTGAACAAATCTTCGAAAAGGTCAAGATTGAGTTCCCAACCACGAGCTTGGCCACCATCTACAAGACTATCGCACTGCTCAAGGACCTTAAAGAGGTTCTCGAACTGGGATTTCCGGATGCAAGTAACAGATACGACGGGAACAAGCCTTTTCCCCACCCTCACGTCGTCTGTATTAGGTGCGGGAAGATCGTGGACCCTGAACTAATGAGTCTCGACGGGCTTAAGGATGAGATAAGCCGGAAGACAGGTTTTAGAATCCAACATCACCGTTTGGACTTCTTTGGCGTGTGTCAGGAATGTCAAAAGGCCACGTGAGATTTTTTTTTGATTACTGTGCGAGAATAGCTCTTGAGAGAAAACCAAAGGAGGAAACTTTATGACTGAAGATAGCAAGTGCCCGGTAACAGGAGTGACAAACAAGCGAACAACCGTTAAAGGCACATCGAACCGGGACTGGTGGCCAAACCAGTTGAACCTCAAGATTCTTCATCAGAACTCTAACATGAGTAATCCTATGGGCGAAGAGTTCGACTACGCAAAGGAATTCAAGAAACTCGATCTGGAAGCCATAAAGAAGGACCTCTATGCGCTGATGACCGACTCACGGGAATGGTGGCCGGCCGATTACGGTCACTACGGGCCTCTCTTCATAAGGATGGCGTGGCACAGCGCAGGCACTTACCGGATAAACGACGGCCGCGGCGGAGCGGGGTCAGGCTCCCAGCGCTTGGCGCCTCTAAATAGCTGGCCCGACAACGTTAACCTCGACAAGGCTCGCCGGCTGCTTTGGCCGATCAAGCGGAAATATGGCAAGCGGATATCCTGGGCCGACCTTATGATCCTCGCCGGCAACTGCGCTTTGGAGTCTATGGGGCTCAAGACCTTCGGTTTCGGCGGTGGGCGCGAGGACGTCTGGGAACCCGAGGAGGACATCTACTGGGGCAGCGAGGACGTCTGGCTCGGTGACAAGCGCTACTCCGGCGACCGCGATCTCGAGAACCCACTTGCCGCTGTTCAGATGGGCCTGATCTATGTCAACCCGGAAGGGCCGAATGGTAATCCGGATCCTGTCGCTTCAGGCCGCGACGTTCGCGAGACTTTCGCGCGCATGGCCATGAACGACGAGGAGACTGTCGCTCTAGTCGCCGGAGGACACACGTTTGGCAAATGTCATGGCGCCGGCGATCCGTCGCATGTTGGTCCTGAGCCCGAGGCCGCGGGCATCGAGGAGCAGGGTCTAGGCTGGAAGAGCAGCTTCGGCAGCGGCAAGGGCGGCGATACTATCGGTAGCGGCATCGAGGGAGCCTGGAAGCCGAACCCGACCAAATGGGACATGGGCTATCTGAACGTGCTGTTTAAATACGAGTGGGAGTTGGTCAAGAGCCCGGCGGGCGCTCATCAGTGGCTGGCCAAGGACGTGGCCGAAGTGGACATGGTTATTGACGCCCACGACCCGTCGAAGAAGCGCCGGCCGATGATGACTACGGCGGACCTCTCGCTTCGCTACGATCCTATCTACGAGAAGATCGCGCGGCGTTACCAGCAGAACCCCGAGGAATTCGCTGACGCCTTCGCCAGGGCGTGGTTCAAGCTAACGCACCGCGACATGGGTCCCCGCTCACGCTATCTCGGCGCTGAAGTACCGTCTGAGGAACTGGTCTGGCAAGACCCAATTCCCGCAGTCTATCATAAGCTGATCGACTCGCAGGATATCTCGGACCTTAAGTGCAAGATCCTTGCCTCGGGCCTTTCCATCTCCGAACTGGTCTCGACCGCATGGGCGTCGGCGTCCACCTTCCGTGGTTCCGACAAGCGCGGCGGAGCCAATGGAGCCCGCATTCGTTTAGCGCCTCAAAAGGATTGGGAAATTAACCAGCCGGCCAAACTGAAGACTGTGCTCCAGACCCTTGAGGGAATCCAGAAGGCTTTCAACAGCGCTCAGTCTGGCGGAAAGAAGGTGTCACTCGCCGACTTGATCGTCCTTGGGGGATGCGCAGGCGTTGAACAAGCAGCGAAGAATGCCGGTCACGATGGCGCCGTTCCCTTCACGCCCGGCAGAGCGGATGCGTCGCAGGAACAAACCGACGTGGAGTCATTCGCCTTACTCGAACCGGCTGCCGACGGGTTTCGTAACTACAGCAAAACCAAATACGCCGTATCGGCGGAGGAACTGTTGGTTGATCGTTCGCAACTGCTGACGCTGACGGCCCCTGAGATGACGGTTCTCATTGGTGGCATGCGCGTCTTGAATGCCAACTTCGGACAATCCCGGCACGGCGTTTTCACAAATCGGCAGGAGAAACTTACAAATGACTTCTTCGTGAATCTGCTCGACATGAGCACTGTGTGGAAAGCGACCTCGGACGAAAACATTTTTGAGGGCCGTGACCGCTCAACGGGTGAACTCAGGTGGACAGGTACCCGTGTCGACCTAATCTTCGGTTCGAACTCCCAACTCCGGGCCATTGCGGAAGTCTACGGATGTGAGGACTCCCGGGAGAAGTTCCTGAGCGACTTTGTTGCGGCGTGGAATAAGGTAATGAACCTTGACCGCTTCGACCTCGCCTGACCGTAGCATAAACGACTTTGAGGGCTTAGGAAGCTTATTCCGAAATGCAGACCGGAATATCAGAGCGGCGTTTTAGTACAACCTGAAACGCCGCTTTTTCTATATACGCTATAAACTAGGACATTCTATTTGCTGCCTACAGCAGTCTAAATAAACCTTGCTTTGACAACTGAAACTTGTAAATTATAGTTCGTATATTTTCTAACACGACGTCATTTACCACAGGAGTAGACATGGGAAGGCTTCTCTTAACGGTAGTGATGTTGGGCCTTTGCTACCCTGGTATATGCTTTTCAGAGTGTAGGGTTCAGCCAAACGGGACCTTAGCCTTCACATCCGCGAGTGTGCTGGAATTCTTTCTACGCGGCGGCGACTTGACGGACGAATTAGGAGAATTGTTATCGAGGGGTATGATTAAAGGAGTGGCAGGGGGGCAAAAAGTGAGAGTGTTACAAAAAGTTATGAATGGACAAGGCATAAAAGGTTTTATAGATGAGACAATGCAAGTTTATTATATTCCAGCTCTCACCGTTATTTGCAAATAGACCGACACATTTGGAATAAGACATCATGGTAATGTTCAAGAAGTAGCTTTTTCACAAATCTGAGATGCAAACATTGGATCCACTCGCAGTTCTAGTCATAATTATAGTTGTCTTTGCCTCCGTGGTCTGGTTTGTTCTGCCGTTTGTTAGAGGCCGTAGAGAAAAGCGCCATTTATCAAAATCCAATCGTAAATCTAATGAAGTTTCTTTAATTTCACCATCCCAAAGGAAGTCTCAAAGAAAGGCCAACAAACGATTTGCAATTTTCAGTCCTATAAAAAGATGGGGGCTCGAAACAAAAAGAACCATCGCTACCAAACTTGGTGTCTACGAAGCGTCACCAACTGAAAATAGCGTTCCGAGTCGAGAATCTATAGATGCTCCGACCGTAGACGAATCTCACAAAGAATCTTCTTCTCCCTCGCATGCAGCGGCTAGTAATCTGAGTCCCGATGATGCTCCGGTCTTGCAACCTGTCCTATATCAACTATCGCCCGAAGACTTAGCAATTGCCGATGAGCTTTGGTCGAATCGGAAGGAGTCCAAAGAGGATCATTCAGAGCCGTTGCAAGAACAGAAACTGTCCCAAGACAACTTTGAGAAAGTCACGGGTCGCCATGTTAGTGATGACAAATCTTCTGAAGAATTCTTAACAACATTATCCGCCCAAGATGAATCTGAGGGAGAAAAAACCCCACCTACACCAATCCCTGGCGAGTCTAGCAGAGGAGACGCTAC
>JAZDKD010000803.1:0-13804 GCA_043803345.1 Pseudomonadota bacterium | reverse complement strand
GTACTTTCTCGTGACCAAATTGCAAGGTTCTCAGGTCACGGCTCTGGCTGCCATGACGGCCGGAGTAAGGATCGAAGCGATTATTTTTCTGCCGATTTT
Organism: Pseudomonadota bacterium; assembly: GCA_043803345.1. Classification (GTDB taxonomy): domain Bacteria; phylum Desulfobacterota; class Desulfomonilia; order Desulfomonilales; family Desulfomonilaceae; genus CAJBEZ01. The sequence continues at coordinate 13,705 of JAZDKD010000803.1, read as the reverse complement.
TGCTTTGAATATGGCCGCCGCGGTGATAACCGGAAACCGGTTGGGAGCGAAGAGCTTACAAGCCGCCAGAGACGGCGCCAAAGCCACCGCTGCGTTATGCCTGTCCATAATACTGATCCCTTCTGCAGCCATATTCATATTTGCGCACGAATTGTCCGGCCTACTGACTAATGACCCCGAGGTCCTGAAAGAGATGGCCAGATACTTGCGAATCAACATGCTGGCGCAGCCGTTCTTTGCAGTGGGAATATCTCTATCCGGGGCATTACAGGGAGCGGGCGACACTTTCGGAACGATGAGGATCATTTTTACCGGGATGTGGCTGATCAGAATTCCATTTATCCTTTTTGCTATCTACGTCCTGGAATCCGGGCCAACCGGGGTCTGGATATGTATGGCCCTGTCGGTTGTTATAATGTGTGGCCTTCTAATTCATCGTTTCATGGGAAACAAATGGATATACATGTCCATGGACAAAACAAAAAAGACAATGCTCTGGGAGTCGTGCCTGCCGATGGAAGCGACCATTCCATCCGTCACCTACAAGCCGGAAGACTAAAAACTGCTACCCAAAGCCACACTATTGTTGAACTACAAGTGAACGTGAGGAGCTATTTACTCAAAAAAACCAGTCTGAAAAATTGTTGAAAAGCATTTCCGCTTGACCTGCCCATCAGAATATCATCTAATCTACGCATCGAAAATTAGTCATTCAAGGGTCGAGTTGAAATGAAATTAACGGATTGTGGATTTCAGGGACGCGTAGTTTTTTCTGCATTAGGCCCTTTATTCATAACATTCCTGATGTTGCTCGCTGTCGTATTTTCGGGCGATTCAAGCCTGGCGCAGACTGTTCAACCCGCGTACACACAAAGGACGCCTACGTTTCCGGTTGACCTCGCGCCAACCAGACCTTATTCGCAGCCTGGGACAGCCGGTCCACAGTACGGCGGTGGATCTGAAACCGTACCCTTTTCAAGTGACTGGGTCCGGAATTGGATGCCCACCTTTCCAAACTTGCAGTTCGGATTCAACTATCTTTTCGGTAGAAATCTTAGCCAGACATGGTGGTCCGCAGATTACGTCGTACCTGTATCTGTGACAACAAGCGACATCGTTTTTGGCGAAGCCCACGTTAATTCTGCTAATTCGGCGTCGACAGGCGGATTTCCTTTCCTGAACAATTTCTGGCAGCAAGGGCCTGCCAGGCTCCAGAACCGGATTGATCTGTCGTTTGGCCTAGGCTACCGCAAGCTCATTAGAGACAATTTACTGATCGGGGTGTACGGATTTTATGATTCCACCCGCCTTTCAGGCACGTGGCGGTCCGCAGGAAGCGTGGGGTTCCAGGCTGCGGCCAACGGTCCAGGGGATTCGGCTGTAGACCTCAATTTTAACTATTACTCGGATTCTTATGTTGGTTATGACTCCCGTGGGAGTGTTTTTCCCACTTTCAACCTGTTTGGAGCTATAGCTCGCGGGGAGGGGAATTACGATTTCGAGGCGGGCGTTTCGCAGCCCCTTTTCAACCGGGCGTATGATCTGCGACTTAAGTTTGCCGGCTATGAATATGACATGGGCAACTCAAAGGTGTACGGCTTGCGTTCCGGTGCCGATGTCACCACGGCCGATGGAGTATTCAAGGTATCCGCTGAATATGGGAATGATCGCCTCACAGGTCAGTACGGCCAGGTGGGCGCTTATGTGAACATAGGATTCCAGGCTGAAAACATAGTCAAAGGTGAAAACCCTTTTACCAAACCTGAACCCATATTTAGAAGCCCGCGCAACTTGAGGCAAATAGCCTCTCAGCCTGCCAAACGTAACTGGCGTAAACCGTCTGCGGTCATTGCCAACGCCAAATGTTACGGCTTGCCTGATGATTCGCAGTTTGCAGTTGGGTATAGCAAGTCGTGTTTTTATACTGGCTTTGGTGTGTCTGATCTCGAATGCACCGCGCAGCTAAGACTCCTTGTTTCCGACACTCCGGGTGGAAAATGGGTAAATTCCTACGATAGCCCGTGGTATCACAATGGCAAAATTGTTACCCCCGGAATCGACTACAATCGAGATATCAAACCAATAGACATTTGCCAGTCTGCGGCTTATGCGAGGGCGGCCGAAGGTGAGGTCCTAGTTTTTGTCAAGTGCGGAAATGACCCAGTAAATAACCCGAGCAGTGTTCTTTGGACCACCGAACTGCCCACATTACTTGAAAATCCCAAAGTTACCAGCATAAAAGCCTATGACAATTGTGTGCCTCATACTGCGCCATGTGTTACCGGCGCGGGGAGTGATACTTGGTGCAATGAGGTAGTATATAAATAGTTGTTTTGTCTATTGTGAACGTTATTGACGAAAGCCAGCGAATTTACAATCGAGAAATCTGGTAAAGAGTTTACTGGTAAATATCTGTTGATGTATGGTTTGCCATAGGAAAAGGAAAGAGACTGTATTTGACATTCGTTGAATTAGACGTTAATGGATCATAGGACAACTATCAGCCAATGACTGATTAGGGATTTAATTCAAGTGTCTACAACTCGTGAAACAATTGACAAAATTTCAGAACACTCGGGTGATCGGGTCAGACTCCATGGTTGGGTAGCCAACCGAAGATCATCGGGTAAGATTCGATTCATACAGCTACGTGATGGGACTGGTGTCATCCAGTGTGTTGTCATGGCTGATAGAGTCACCCCCGAAGTATTCGAACTGGCTGATCATATTCCGTATGAGTCCTCTGTCATCGTGACCGGACAGGTCCAAAAAGACCCCCGTTCCCCAATAGGTTTTGAAATCGCTGTCGAGAAAATTGAGCTTATCTCAGAGGCCGAACCCTATCCGATCTCGAATAAAGATCATGGGGTCGCGTTCCTGATGGATCACCGCCACCTGTGGTTAAGATCATCAAGACAAGCTGCGCTCATGAAAATAAGATCCGTTTTGACCCGTTCAGCCAGAGCATTCTTCGACGGGTTGGGTTTTGTTTCGATAGAAGCCCCGATCCTAACGCCAACCGCCTGTGAAGGAACAACGTCTCTTTTCGAAGTGGCGTACTTTGATCGATCGGCGTATCTGACACAGTCCGGCCAACTATACGGTGAAGCGGCGGCGATGGCCCTCGGGAAAATTTATGTTTATGGACCAACATTTCGCGCCGAAAAATCCAAGACAAGGCGGCACCTCACCGAATTCTGGATGATAGAGCCGGAAATGGCCTTCTGGAAATTACCGGAGACAATCGAACTGGCTGAGGGTCTCATTTGCCGGGTAGTCTCAGATGTTCTAAGCGAATGTCCAGCACAGTTGAAGATTCTTGAAAGAGATGTCGCCAAGCTTGAACTTGTGAAAGCTCCTTTCCCCCGGATCACATACACTGAGGCTGTAGATATATTGAAACAAAAAGGTATGGACATTGAATGGGGCGCTGACCTTGGCGGCGACGAAGAGTCGGTAATCTCGGAAGCTTTTGACCGACCGGTCTTTGTCACCCATTACCCGGCGGATATAAAAGCCTTTTACATGAAAAGAGATTCGAACGACAGTCGACTGGCTCTAGCCGTAGACATGCTAGCCCCGGAAGGTTACGGAGAGATTATTGGGGGAGGACAGCGAGAGGATTCACTTGAAACGCTCGAGCAACGGATAGAAAAACATGGCCTGCCTAAAGAGCCACTGGAATGGTATCTCGATCTTCGGAGGTACGGGTCCGTCCCACATGCGGGCTTTGGAATGGGAATAGAGCGTGCGCTAGCATGGATAGCGGGCATTCATCACGTAAGGGAGACTATAGCCTTCCCACGACTGCTTGACAGGCTGACTCCCTAAAACAAACACTTCAGTTGAAAGGCTTTTCGGCTTGCTTAACTCACCCGAAGCGGGGAGTTGACCTTCAGCTATTTGGGGCCCAGCACCATTGTCATGTTGCGGCCTTCTAATTTAGGTTCCTGCTCTATTTCAGCCTTGTCGACAATCATCTCTTTGAGCCTGTTCATGAGAATGCTTGCGAGTTCAGGATGAGTAATCTCCCTCCCACGGAACATAATTGTTACCTTGACCTTGCATGAATCCGCGAGGAACCCTGTGATCCTCTTGACTTTATGCTCAAGATCGTGCTCTTCAGTTTTTGGCCTCAGTTTGACTTCCTTGAGAACCACGGTAGCCTGTTTTTTCTTGCGTTCGTGCTCTTTCTTGGTCTCTTCAAACCTGAATTTGCCATAATCCATGATCTTGCAAACAGGAGGATCAACATTGGAAGCTACCTCAACAAGATCAAGCCCGTGATCTTCGGCCCTGCGTAGCGCTTCAGCGATATCCAAAATGCCAAGTTGCTCCCCGTCCGGCGATATGGCTCGGACCTGGGTAGCACGAATCTTTTGGTTAACCCTGACCTTGGGTTCCGCGACAACGGAGCCTCTTGGTCTTCCTTTCATGCGCAATGCCCCCTTGTGTCTAGATAAGAAGTAATTGCCATACTCTCACTTTGTTCAGAAAGAGCGCGATTTAATTTCATTTTTCAATGAATCGATAAATTCCACAATGCCCGTAGAAACCGTCGAATCCTGTCCACGCTTTCTAACCGCAACAGTCTGATTCTCCAGTTCCTTATCACCCAGAATCACCATGTATGGAACCTTCAGATTACGAGCTTCACGAATTTTGAATCCGATCTTCTCGTTTCTAAGATCCAGTTCCACCCGGATATCCTGTTCCTTCAATTTTTCTGCGATTTCACCAGCGTAACCGTCTGTTCTGTCGGTTATCGTGAGGACCATGACTTGAACAGGAGCCAACCACAAAGGAAAAGCGCCTGAATAATGCTCGATCAAGACGCCCAGAAAGCGTTCAATGGCTCCTAGAATAACCCTGTGAATCATTACAGGTCTTTTGCGTGACCCGTCTGAATCCACATAAGTGAGTCCAAAACGTTCAGGTAAGGTAAAATCACACTGAATGGTTGCGCATTGCCAAGATCTTGCCAAAGCGTCTTTAAGCTTAATGTCAATCTTTGGACCATAAAAGGCCCCATCACCCTCGTTTATCTCATATGCGCAGTGAAGATCCTGAAGGGCTTTCTCAAGAGCGGTCGTCGCTCTCTGCCAGTCTTCATCGGATCCGATCGACTTTTCCGGCCTTGTGCTCAACTCCATGGTGTATTCAAAGCCAAATATATCCATCACATCTTTGACAAAATTGATTATTCCGAGTATCTCGCCGTTCAACTGATCCGGAGCGCAGAGGATGTGGGCGTCATCCTGAGTAAACTGTCTTACTCGTAAAAGACCGTGAAGAACCCCGCTCTTTTCATGACGATGCACCGTTCCCAATTCAAAATATCTAATTGGCAGATCGCGATATGACCGGAGTCGGGACTTATAGATTATCATGTGGGAGAGACAGTTCATTGGCTTAATGCCGTAATCAATCTCATCCACTGTTGTAAAATACATATTTTCCCTGTAATTGTCGAAGTGACCCGATCTCTCCCACAGTTCCCTTTTGAGGATTTGTGGGCCGACAACCATCTGGTATCCTCTTTTAAGATGCTCTTTCCTCTCAAAGTCTTCGACTAAATACCTCAACATTGCGCCCTTGGGGTGCCATATTACCATTCCAGGGCCAGCTTCTTCAGATATTGAGAATAGATCCAGTTCCTTACCAAGCTTCCGGTGATCTCGCTTCTTTGCTTCCTCCAACAATTCTAGATGTTGTTTCAATTCATCCTTGGAGGGAAATGCTGTCCCATAAATCCTTTGGAGCATCCGGTTGTGTTCGTCGCCTCGCCAGTAGGCGCCTGCAACTTTGGTAAGTTTGAAGGCCCTGACGGTTCCGGATCCAGGTATATGAGGCCCTCGGCACAAGTCCGTGAAATTACCCTGAGAGTAAAGGCTCACTTCTTCATCGCCAATACTTTCTATTAATTCAATCTTGTAGTTTTCGCCCAACTCGCGGAAATATTGAATCGCTTCTTCCCTTGGAAGAGAAACTCTACGAAATGGAAGCCTGCTCTTGATAATCTCCTTCATACGTGACTCAATCCGCTCCAAGTCTTCAGGGGTGAAAGGTCTTGGGGAATCAAAGTCATAGTAGAAACCCTCTTCGATCGCAGGACCAATTGTAACCTTGACATCAGGAAAGAGTTCCTTGACTGCCTGAGCCATAATGTGAGCTGTGGAATGTCTTAGAATTTCGAGACCCTTGACCGAATGCAGAGAGATAAAGTCCAGCTTTCCGGATTCAGTCATGGGAGCGAACAAGTCGATTGGTTTCCCATTTAATTGAGCGGCAATGATCTCGGAACTGTCTTTGCGAGAAATGTCTTTGAGTATTTCGCCCGCGGTGATCCCTGGACGATATGTCTTCGAGGTATCTTGGATGCTGATTTCTAAAGAGGAATTCATGCTTGGGAATGCTCTAGCGCTGCAATGGTCCATTCCCTCGCCAGGTTTGATATCATATACTGAGCTTGCCTCCTAATAATTCATCAAAACACTCATCAATGGTAGGCGCGTGGGGATTTGAACCCCAGACCCTCACCGCGTCAAGGTGATGCTCTCCCCCTGAGCTACGCGCCTAGATGTAACGTTTACGATTAACAAGCGGATAGCTTGTTGTCAAGACAAAACTCACGCATGCGGGAAGGACTATCGCATGGAAACCTTGTTGTCGAGTCGATTACCAGGTTGTGACATACAGGTTCGGCTCTCAACCATTAATTTCTGCAACAGCGCCTGAGCAGGAGCTGCGTCCCAGCGGGCGGGACCAACGCTGTAGCCGACAGCCTCGCCCCGACAGTCCACTATATAGGTTGTGGGAAATCCGGGAACCTCAAGTATAGCCTCCTGCTGAGGGTTAACGAGAAAAGAAGTCCTCTTTCCAGCCATTTCAACCGCTCTAAGACTAAAGCCGCGACCTCCATCAAAGAGAATCGAAAAAGGACTCCTTGTAGTCGCTGCGTGTTTCTGTATAGCTGTAGGAGGATCCACAAGGTTGACACCAAGTATTTCCAGCCCTGAACCTCCATGCGAGCGTCTTAGGTTTTCGAGAAGAGGTTCTTCGATTTTGCATGCAGGACAAGTGATAGACCAGAAGTGCAACAATACTACTTTGCCTTTGAAATCATTGAGTGAGACAGTCTGACCGGTTGGAGTTTTTAAGACCAGATCGGACACCTTATGCGGTTTGGGATACAAATAGATGTTCGCCTGAGTCAGGGGATCAGCGGCTTTGACAGGCTGAATTGGAGCAACAAAGGCCAGTAGAGTTAGAGATATAATGATTATTATTGAGTAACGGGAAAAACGGTTCATCGTGCCTCCGGTTTCTTCTATAACATTTGAATATTCAATTTATGATATAAGGTTCATGGTGTCAATCTTTTTTTTGATTTTGAAATAATTCCTAACTTTTTTCTCCATAATAGCATATCATGATATATTGGGATATGGCTGACGAAACAACCCATCGCGGAACATTGGTGAATGTAATTGGAACCGGTATATTTATTCAGGGTCCGTCAGGCATCGGTAAGTCACTTTCCGCCCTGAGTCTGATGCGATCTGGGCACAGGCTTGTCGCAGACGATCTAGTTGCAATTGCCAGACATGAATCGCTTGGTCTTGTCGGACGAGCGGTGGAAGAAAATGTACGAATTGAAATAAGAGGACTAGGAGTCTTTTTCGCTCGGAATTTATTCAGCGATTGCGTATTGATGTCTTCACCCATCGATCTGGTTGTGGAACTTGCCAAATACATCCCTGAAAGAGACGCCGGACGAATTGAACCATTAATAACCGAAATAAAAATGCTTGACCATCCCATAAAGAAAATTTTAGTTCCCGTTCCTAACGGGACTGATCCTGGATTGCTGGTTGAATTGGTTACCCGAGCACATATGACTGCAAACGCGGAGAAAAAGTGAGCAGGCGCAAAATAGTTATTGTGACCGGAATGTCCGGGTCGGGAAAATCTACAGTAGCAAAAACCCTGGAGGATGAAGGATATTTCTGCGTTGATAATCTTCCGGTTGATCTGGCCCCTAAGCTTGTGGACCTGATGGAAGTCGGTGGAACTGAATTACAGAAAATAGCCCTTGTTATAGATTTACGCCAGAGAAAATTTTTTCCGCGTTACTCAGAGATTCTGGATTCCCTTGAAGTGCGTGACACCTCTTTGGAGATTTTGTTTCTAGACGCCAGGGATGAGGTTCTTATACGGCGATACAGCGAAACAAGGCGCCAACACCCTCTGGCGGTTGACGGGGATGTCCTGGATGGTATCAACCGAGAACGGTCAGAGCTTGTTGAAATTAAGAATCGGGCGGACAGAATTATTGATACATCGGATATCACAGTCCATCAGTTGAGAGACACTATCAAGAAAATCTACTCAGACATCATCTCGGGTGATTTGCAAATTATGATAAACGCCTTCGGCTTTGGGAAGGGGGTTCCTTTAGGATCGGACCTCGTCTTTGATGTTCGTTTCCTACCCAACCCTTTTTTTGTAGATGATCTTTCAAAAAAAGACGGTAGAGATAGGGATGTTATCGAATGGGTCCTGGAAAAAACCGAAACAAAGGTTTTCCTGGAAAAGATGCTTGATATGTTGGATTTCCTTTTACCCCTTTACATAAAGGAAGGGAAACAGTACCTTACTTTATCGATTGGTTGTACTGGAGGTCGCCACAGGTCGGTCGTGGTGAGTTCACTGATTGCAAGGAAGCTTGCAACTCAGGGTTATGGCCATGTCAGGCTAAAGTTGCGTGAACTTGGGATTGAATCTCCAATACTGAGTGATTGAAAATATTGCAGAAGGATACGATTCTTAGACCTTGTTTATTTAAAACGTGAAGCAAGAAATTTCGCGTCAACTTTTTTCTTAGAAAGATTATTAGATGGTAGGAATTCTCGTGTTGACTCACGGAGAACTCGGAGTTAAGTTTCTCGATACCGCTCGTCTGATTGGTTTGACATCAGACGAAGGAGTATTGGCTTTGTCAATTGATCCCACGGCCTCTCCTGATTCTCTTCGAGATCAAGTGGCAAAAGCTATAGCCAAAGTAAATTCCGGGTCTGGAGTGCTCATATTGACAGATCTTTTTGGAGGAACTCCAACCAATGTTTCATTGTCTTTTTTAGAAGAAGGCAAGGTTGAAGTAGTTACGGGTTTGAACTTGCCAATGTTGATAAAGTCTGTCAACGCCAAGGACGGATATGACCTTAAAGGCTTGGCTGAACTGTCGGCTGACGCCGGCAAGGAAAACATTTACCGGGCTTCTGACGTTTTGAGGCAGAGGCGACCGAAGGGTGGATCGTCATCTTAATGACTGATGTTTCCATAGAGACGGCTAACAGTATTTAAAAATGCCTATAGTACTTTTCAGAGTCGACGATCGATTCGTGCATGGTCAAATCCTTCAAGGTTGGCTTCCATCCACCGGCGCCCAGGAACTTTTTATAGCCAATGACGCATTGGCTCAGGACGATGCCCAGAAAATGATCATGGAGTGCGCTATCCCCTATAACGTGAAAATAGTCATCGATACAGTTGACGAAATCGCCAAGTTACTTCAAACTGAAGACGCTCCAAACGTGAGACGAATGGTCATAGTCGACACGCCTGTTGACGCTTTGAGGCTTGTTAGAGCTGGTGTACGATGTGGTTCACTCAACTTGGGAAACATGTCCGGCATTGGAACGAACAAATCTCTTACGAGATCACTCGCTTTAGGGGAGGAATCCATGGGGGCTATCAGGGAGATACTTAAGGAAGGCATTGACATAAATGTGCAGAGAGTCCCTTTTGAGAAGCCAGTTGATTTTTGTGATTTGTGCGATTCTTACACGTTGTGCTCGGCTTCCCAGTAAAGTATTTAATCCGCCAGCAATTGTTTCACTTATAAATTAACAGGTCACGGATGCTTGAAGAGGCTTTTTGGGCCAGCGCACTAGGCGGCTTATTCTGGTTGGACCGATATCAGATCGGCCAATTGTTGCTTTCCAGGCCAGTTGTAGTGGGGCCTGTAGTTGGATGGGCGCTTGGTAACGTTTCGACTGGTCTGGCAGTAGGGGCGCTCTTCGAAGTTTTGTGGCTCCGACGCCCTCCCATCGGTGGATTCATAGCTCCGGAAGTTACGTTTTCCAGTTCGATTGCCGCATCTGCCGCCACAATAGTGGGTAATGAAACAAATTTTGACATCATTGCTCTGGCTCTGCTCAGTTTCATGCTTTTCATGCCGCTTTCTTTCATCGGCAGCAGACTGGACCTTGTTTTGCGAATCGGGTTGGGGAAACTTGCCATACCTTCCGAATCGGCCATTCTTGACCGGTCCAGAACAAAGATTCTTTTTTATTTCATAGCTTCTTTATTGTTGGGGTTCATGGTTTGCTTCGTGGCCCAGATCCCACTTATTATTGTTGGATCTTTAGTTTTGGGGAAAATAGTTTTAGCTTGGCCCGAAAACATGGTTCCAGGCCTGAAATTGGCATATTTTGTTATTCCCGCCTTGGGAGGATTGGATATGTTGGCCGGAAATCTTGAAAAAATTCCTCTTGCGCTTTTCCTGATAGGTGTCGCTTTTTCAATCGGTTTTTACTTTCTTCTGTAAACCTCTTTAAAGTATGCAGGCTGTGCGAAACAACTTTTCACAAACTATTGACTGGTCGGACATCATAATTGCTTCGCCGATGTCTGAAAATGATCTCCCCGAAACCATGGAGATAGAGAAAACTACAGTCTATAGCCCTTGGTCCAGAGATATGTTTCTGAGTGAAATTGAGAGAGAGAATCCCGGCATGGTAGTGTTCAAAGCTCAGAATAAACTGATTGGGTATCTTTGTTTCTGGAAAGTCCTGGACGAGGCTCATTTGTTAAGCGTCTGTCTCCATTTCGATTTTCGAGGAAAGGGTCTGGGGGAATTCCTCATGAATTACCTCGAAAAAAAATGCAAAAAGATGGGGCTATCCAGGATTTTGCTTGAAGTAGCCGCAACAAATTACCAGGCAATTAAGTTGTATAAGAAATGTGGTTTTGTGAAAATGGGCCTAAGAAAGAAATTTTACAAGGAAACAGGGGATGACGCCATACTGATGGAAAAATTAATACAGGCCAATTCAGTTCCTTAAGCAAGTGACCCCAATCGTCTAAAACGAGTTCGCTGTCACTAGACGACAAGCCAAATTGAATTCTAAAGACACATTGAAACAAGACCGTCATAATAGAAAGTTAGGCGCACGAGCAAACAGGCATTGAAGAATCAAGCGCTATCTTCCGTACAATCGCGCCAAAAGTTTGGGAGAGATTCCGAGCAAATATCCGACTATTATAACCTGGTTGATTGCAGTGGTTGCCCAGATCCCACGCTTCTCCCATCGTCTGGCTGAAGTCAAAACGGCATCCGGGACAATGTTAATGCTCCCTTTTTTACGCACACGTCTCATGAATTCGAAGTCCTCCATAATAGGCAGGTTCAAAAATCCTCCCAAGGACCTGAAGACCTCAGCTTTTATAAATATTGCCTGATCGCCGTAAGGCATTCCTAACCACCAAGATCGGAAATTCGCCATCGTTTCGATCAGGCGTAGTCCCAACGATTCGCCATCGATACTAAGCTTAAACGCCCCGGCAACGACCCCGTTTTGCTCCAGTTCGCAATTAACATTATTAATCCACCCGGTAGGCAGCCGTGTATCGGCATGAAGAAAAACTATAATTTCTCCATTAGCCAGCAATGCTCCGAGATTCATCTGAGCAGACTTTCCTGTCGGACCTGACAATACGGTTGCGTCGTGTTCGCGAGCAATGTCTACGGTTTTATCCGAACTCCCGGCATCAACGACAATAATCTCCACGTTGTCGAAGCCTGTAACCGTAGTTAAGGTCTCGGCAAGGTTCGATTCCTCGTTCAGAGTCGGAATTATTACAGTAATTGATTTCGATGAAAAACCAGTAGCGTTTGTCTCGGAGAAATTAGCGCTGGGCAGAGAACGTCCTTTGTGGACAATTAAATCTGACGGCCTATCAACATCTTTAAGTGTTTTTATCAGTTCATAGGACAGAGAATTCCGCTGCGCCAGCGTCAAGGTGTCCTGCGCCACCGTGTCGGTTCCCCAGCTTATACCCTGGAACATCCCGGCAAATGGTCGACTAAGACCGATGAGGTAATAACCGCCATCTTCGCAAGGTCCAAGGACAAGGTCGTGGCGCCTAAGTTTGAAAAAAGCCTCCTTGAGTAGATGAACGGAGATACCAGGGACATCGACTCCAATTAAGACAACTCTCCTGGCCCCTTCTTCAAAAGCATGCTCGAAAGCGAATTGCATTCTTTGCCCGAGATCACCGAGAGGTTGCTCGATGTACATTAGGTCCTGTCCAAGCCAATCCTTCATTAGCGCAGTGTTTCCACCTGTGTAATGAACCTCGACAGTCCTTCCTGAGTTTGCCGAACAAAGATCACGGACCTTATCCATTGTCAGTTCGGTGAGGAATCTATGATATTCCGCGGCTCCCTGTGCCCCAAACGCTTGTATCAAGCGAGTTTTGGCTTTCCCTGGCTCGGGATATCGACAAAATACTATGAGAACTTCCTCATGACGGATACCAAAGATCGCTTGCGCGGTTAGCGCGCCGTCCTTTCGGCCGCCTTGCACTCGCTCTCCATGATTAGCGGCGATCGTTGGAGTATTATCAGTTGAGCCGTTATCGACCAAAATTACGTCATCCACCCAGTCCGGGATTGCGTCTATCACTTTACCAATGGCCTTCTCCTCGTTAAGAGCAGGAATTATGACGGCTTTAATTTTCCATTCCTCATAAATCTATATGCCCCCAATGCCCGGTTTTGGGGCTCTTGGCCTGTTTTTCAGCGGCAGCGCAACAATCTTGAAAAGAATCTCCTCTCCCCATGCCTCTCATCAGTATATAGCCTCTTTCCGCTTTTCCTCCAACACAGTCATGAGCCAAACAAACGGAATACGGAATTTTTCGATGCCCTCTTGAGCAAATTGCCCCACCGACCGACGGGATAGCCTGAGCCGACAGCATTACGAAATACTGGAAGCCATGATCATTGTCTACGACTTGCCGGAAATCAAACGACCAGATGTGGTCCTTACCAAGAACTTTTCCAGACTCACCCATATGAGGGTTCCTCGGATCTGGGATTTGGGCCTATTTCGAGGCTATTCTTCTCTTGGGGCGCCATCAAAAGATGGACCCGATCCGCCCGCCGGATAAAACAAAAGGTCCGGACCTGTGTCAAAGCATTCTCCGCAAGCCTCCAGAAGCGGATCAAGAAAAGCCCAGCACAGTTCCACCCCATCTTGACGCCAGAACAACATATGATCACCCTGGATACAATCGATTATCGCCTTTTCGTATGCATCCAGAACAGGGCCTGTGTAATTCTGTCGATAGTCAAAGTCCATTCTTACCGAACGGAGGCAAACCTTTGCACCCGGGTTCTTTGTCTGAAAACTCAAATGAATTCTCTCATCCGGATAAATTCCCAAAGTGAGGCGGTTTTTGCCTATACTATCTCCGAGGAGGCCGCGGAACATCGTATGAGGCGCCTTTTTGAAATCGATGACGATTTCCGTCATCTTCTTTGCAAGCCGTTTTCCCGATGTGAGATAGAAAGGAACGCCCTGCCATCGCCAGTTGTCAACGAAAGCCCTCACAGTAGCAAACGTAGGAGTGAGAG
>JAZDKD010000802.1:0-3691 GCA_043803345.1 Pseudomonadota bacterium | reverse complement strand
AATTTAACTTCCTGCTCGCTGGATTGCAGATCTTGCGACCATAGGCTTCGCAAGACCCCAACTACGGTCGCTATAGACGTCACCAACATGTGTAACCAGAAGTGCCCAATCTGTCTGGCGTATGTTGAAGCAATGGGATTTCTTTACAAACCACCGATCGAATATTTTGATAAGATTTTCAACGCATTTAAGAATAGTGATCCCAAGCCGAACATGTGTTTTTTTGGTGGGGAACCCACTATGCATGAAAACTTTCTCGACATAGTAAAACTTGCAAAATCATACGGCTTTCAGGTTCAGTTATTCACAAACGGCTTGAAACTAGCTGACATGAACTATTGCAGAGAATTATGTTCGCTGGGGGTTCAGGTAAACTTCGGTATGGATGGGACACGACCCGAGATATACAAAGTTCTCAGAGGCGACAATTCTCTCGCAGCAAAGAAAAAAGCTTTTGAAAATGTTGTAAAGTGTGGTGTTAACAAGCTTACGGTCATCACTACTCTGGCCACGGATGTGAATGATTCTAACATGCCGGAGATGATTGAGTTTATTCATGATCATAGGGAAAATGTTTCCGTTTGGGCGTTTGTGCCCCTCACTCCATGCTGGGAAAGTCCGGATGTCAAGCTGGAACCAACCACTACGGAATGTGTGGAAAACTTATTCGAAAAAATTCTTCCAGAAATAGAGTTCGTGTCAACTGGAATGATGAACTTTGAGGTCCTTTCGAGGTTTTTTGGAAAACAGACGCTTGGTGGATCTCATCCAAATTGTGAAAGCGCAACTCTACTGGTTTCCGATGGTGAGAAATACGTTCCGATTTCGTCGTATCTAAATGTTCCTCTTTCTGAGTCTCTCTCGAGGTTGAGAAAGCTGGATAAAAAACTTGCCAAGAAATTGCCTAATGAATCAACCCCTAAATGGCGAAAGTGGCTATTTGAAGCTTCAACGGTAGTTCAAACGGCCCTGATCCTGGCAAGGAGCATCAGCCTCCGAAAAGTTCTGGAAAGACCTTACCTTCTCAATGGCATGAAAGCTCTGATGGATATTATAAGAGGACGTAAGATAGATGAAATATTGAGCCAACGAACCAGATTTAGGAATCTGCTGACTATCATTACAATTCCATACGAGGACACAGGTGGCCTCGAAAACGCGCGACTGCACGACTGCCCAGCTGCATTTGCTTACGAGGATGTGAAGACAGGCCAGATAAGAACAGCGGCCTTTTGTTCCTGGCAGACTATCAAAGACGATGTCTGCCGTGAAATTCAGGCCTATTATGACGAAACTGTGGAGATTGACAAACGGCTCGTTGCCAACAAGTGACAGTCTTACAAGATTCATGAATTCAATCAATTGAATGAGTTCTTGACGATAGACCTTAGCATCAGTCCACTAAAATAAGAAAACCACGGCCCAGTTAACTCTGAAGGACACACAGGAACAGAGTTCATGGCTATCCTACCTACTGTTTCTCAGGTCCTGGTGAATTAGTTCGGTCAAAAGATGGCGTTTGTCAGCGTAATTGTTCCGACGTTCAACAGGGGAGATGTCTTGTCACGGGCTATAGGCTCGGTTCTCAGTCAGACCTTTGAGGATTATGAATTAATCGTAGTCGACGACGGCTCTACAGATTCTACCAGAGATCTTTTCAGTTCTCTTCCCAGGTCAGTCAATTACATAAATCAGAAACATAAAGGGGTTTCGGCCGCGCGTAACAAGGGTATCCTTGAATCGACAGGGGAGTTGGTTGCATTTCTGGACTCTGATGATGAATGGTGTGCCGACAAACTCGAAAAACAGGTGAAACTCTACCAATCAAGAGACCATCATTTCATTTGCCACTCCAACGAGATTTGGTTAAGAAACGGAAAACCGGTTTTTCAAAAAGAAATTCACAGAAAACAGGGAGGCCATTTTTTCGAGCGGGCGCTTGAGAGATGTCTGATCAGCCCATCGGCCGTTATTATGACAAGAAGCCTATTAGATGACACCGGCTATTTTGATGAAAGCCTCCCGGCTGCAGAGGATTATGACTTATGGTTACGGATCACCGCGTACAATCCCGTAAAGTTCTTGGACGATCCACTTATTATAAAACATGGAGACCGTGAAGACCAACTATCCAGAAAAGTGCCTGCAATCGATCGATTCAGAATCCAAGCGATTCAAAAAATTCTGAAAGACCCTATGTTGTCCGCTGATTACAGAGATGCGGCGGTGAGACAGTTAGTTAAGAAATGTCATATAGTGGCCAAGGGTCTTGAAAGAAGAGGAAGACAGAAAGAAGCGAACGACTATTATGCTCTCGCCAGAAAATATCAAAACAATCAAAATTGCTCCTGATCAGGTCGACCTGAACAACAGGGATTGTTACATCCCCGCTTTTGATCCTTCCGATTTCCTGGTTATGTCTATCCGAGAGGTTGGTATTCTTAATCCACCTCTGCTAAAGCAAACCCCCGAAGGATTATTTATCCCTATATTGGGGAGACGAAGAATAGAAGCTTTACGAAAAATCGAGGCCTCCCACTCAATCGAAGTTAGATTGGCACCCTCAGAAATGGCTAATGACAAGGCTTTCCTCGTAGCTTTTTGGGATAATCTTGACAGGATAAGGCTGGATGCAGGGGTAAAAGCGCATGTAACCTCAAGACTTCTGGATTTGTTTCCTATTGAAAAATTGGCCAGATTTGTACTGCCGGCCATCAATATCACCGCCAGAGGGCCACATCTGAAACGACTCAAAAAGATCGGCCGATTGGAGGATCATATTCTAAAAGCCCTATCATGTGGAAAGATAAACGAAAAAAGCGCCGGCCTACTTGCGGAAATGGATTTTGATCAAAGGAAAAGTCTTTTTGAATTGATTTCCCTGTTAGGCCTGAATTCTAACAAAACCTTTGAGCTGATCTCTAATTTGTTCGACCTTTCTGTCTACTGGAATGAGTCAATCAGTGATTTGCTCGCACGAGCGGAGGCCAGGGCTGTGTTTGACAACACCGTCATAAGTCTGGCTGAGAAGGCGGCGCTGTTTAGAGACCTTGTTCGACGATGGAAATTTCCGGAGATCAGTCGGGATAGGGAAAAGTTTAACAAATGGATCAAAGGTTTGAACCCGCCAGACAATGTCAGTCTTCGACCATCCCAGTCTTTTGAGGATGATTCAGTCTACGTTGAAATTCGTGTAAGTTCCAGTTTACATGTCCAAGAGTTGACTGAGCTTGCCCGCAGATTTCAAGAATAAGTCCTGAGAGTAAAATTATAATCAGCCTTTGAATTTGTCCTTGATACTCTGGGGAAGCTCACTATCGTCAATCTGCACTATTGATGTAAAGTCGTCCGGTTTAACTTCGGTTATAAAGGCGCCATTCGATGCGTCCTCAATTTCTGTGTCCTTTTCTTCATGTTTTTTATTAACCATTACAGCTTCCTCAAGTTTTTCTGATTTTGTCTGATGCCCATGATAAATAAGTATAGCAGCATTTCTTATTTGTCCATGGACCCCTAGGATTCCCTAACTGAAAAGTTTTTATGGAGAACCTAAAGATCACAATGAAATTTCCCGTTGAACAAATATGGATTGAAGACGATGCAGTAGATCTGCCTGCGACTCGTGATATTATTGCCAGAGTTTCAGCGGAAAAGATTCTAATTGGTTCAGAGATGATCAAAGAAGCGGCAC
>JAZDKD010000801.1:0-2399 GCA_043803345.1 Pseudomonadota bacterium | reverse complement strand
AGAAATTCTTCATTAATCAGTTTACCATATGAATGAGCTCTAATTGGATCAATTTCTGGGACGGCACCCATTTCCCATTCAATAACCGATTGAAGCTCTATCGGCTCAAAGAAAATTTCCCGATCAATTTTTCTTAATTTTTCCCCAACAAAACTGTTAGAGATTACCTGCCCTGGATTTACACGGGTTCGAAACCCTTCGAATTCCGCTGCTTTTGCAAATAAGGATTCATCATCCAACGCCCCTTTCACCGCATATTTTATATCGGCGATTCGTGTGAGGGTTCGGTACCTTCCCCAAAGTCCCGTCGGCAGAGATTTTCGGTTCGAAACCAAACAGCGCATTCCCATATTTGGGTTGGACCACAGCATATCCCGCACTAAGTCAATAGACTCATCACCACCTCCCTCAAGACGTCTGGCAATACCGCTACCGAATAGGTGCCACAGAGATTCCCAAAAGACATAATCATCTAAATCCTTGGTCATATGGAGACTCTTACAAAAAGTCTCCCAGTCTTTAATTGAAGAATCATAAAAATCACACAATACTTTGCCTATTGAGGTGCCAAGCCTCTTGAAGGCATCCCTGTTTCGCTCTGATTCAGTCGCAAGCTGAGCCCTTCCAACATCGATATCAAAATCGGCGTTGATGGCAAATCCGATATTGAGCCGATCCCTTGTTGGTGCTGTTACCCAAAGGGAAGGCACATCCTCTGGGAGACGGCGGAATCCATGTGGGCCGATTGCCAGCAAAACGTTTCCATCTTCTTCGTCCAACCGGAAGTGCAGCGCAAAGGTGTCCTGCCCCCATTCACTGGAAGTGAGATACAAGCGACCTATTTCCACGTGATTCACAAACTGCCGAGGATCCCAGTGGAATTTTATTGGAGTTTCATTTTCCTGAAAATCAATTTTGCGTATAGCTCGGCCGAACACACTAAGAATCCCGGAAAGTCTTCGGAATCTTTTCAAAATACTACTGTCGACGGTATTGTTCAGTTCGATCAATGTTCCCGGTTTTGTCTGGTCTTGCGTTTCACGCCCCAGACAAGTCAGGCTTTCAGTTGAATCTTGCCATAATTGCGGTAAAATTCCAGCGATAATCTCGATCCTAAGACGCCCGCTGATAATCTTCGGCCGATCGCAAGCAAGGAATACACTCTTAAAACCCAATCCGAATTTGCCTGTGCCTCTTCCACCTGGAGCTTTGTCGGAAGATGCCAGGATGAGCATGTTTTCAAGATCATGGTGAAAGCCTCGCCTCTCGCCGTCAAATCCAACTGGCCCGCGAGAATTTATAGGTCTGCCCCAATGCATGAAACGAAGGGTTTGGTCGGATTGATAGACGACAAAGCGCCGAACGACATCTGGGACTTCTACACCATCCAAAGGATAGGCCTCGATTTGGCCTTGTTCCATGGCGGCGTCGTCCGCATTCTGGAAAAGTTCAAAAGGTATGCTCTCCGGGCTATACTGGAAGTCCTTTAACTTTCCGCGATAGGCTTCTAATACTACCCGCTGGGCTTCCTTGTCATTTTCGAGAATCTGAGCAATTGCATTAACGGCATTCCGCACTTTTTGTCTTTGCCCCTCCGCGTCAATTTTCCCCATCTGTTCGGCTTCAATGAGGCGGGTATGGACGTAGCCGTAATGCTTCATAGCATCCGAAAGCCCACGGTGCCGACGATGCAAGCTCAACAGTCGGAGATAAAAAGGCAGGTGTTCGAGAATCAGGCGACGCGCCACATCGGTTTCTATTTGATTGATGCTGTCAAGCTTTTGCCAGAAGTACTCTAAGTTTGGATGGGGCTGCTCATACAGGTTACGTAGAAGATATTCAGCGGATCGCCTCAAAAGTGCTGATAGCTCCTCACTGGTCTTTTCAAAGTGATCGATTCGCCTAAGAGCCAGGACAACATTATAACCCCGTCCGCCGATTTCACCGACAATCAACGTTTCAAAATCTATACTTAGTTGAACACGAAGCCTTTCTCCGGTCAGACTGATAGTGTTGAATCCATGGGGGTCGGCCGTTTTCAAAACAAAGCGGGTTTTATCCAGTGCGTCTTGAGCAGTATGGCCTCGAAGCCATTTTTCGGGATCATGCCATTGGAGCATATTAACAAACCAGTCAAATGAATGGGGCGCAAGATAGTGGTTTACCAATGCTCGCATTTCTGGCTGACCACCAAAAAGTGCCAGTAGCGCACCAATTAGGCTATTTGGCACAAGTCCACTCCATTTTTGAAAATAGTTCCTGGCAATTTCAGGGGCCGCCTTCAAGTGAAGATCAAAATTGGCAATGTCAACGTGGGATGATACTCCACGTTTGTTCCGTGCACCTGTCTCGGCAATGTAATTGAGAATTCTACCCTGTTCATCGTCAAGTACTGAATC
>JAZDKD010000800.1:0-6371 GCA_043803345.1 Pseudomonadota bacterium | reverse complement strand
TAATGTTTTCCAGGATCGATGTCAATCTCCAGATTGGAGATTCCGCTATCAAAATTGAGCAGACGCATATTCTGAAGCCTGAAATATGGACAACTATTTGTAGCCTCCATAATTCTGCTCATGTATTCAGGATTGACCTTAAGCATCAATATTGACTTTCAAGAATTCACCATCCGATTCTACTGAATGAAATTTTACGGAAGTTTACGCGAACACATTTATGGAATACGGTTCATGCGCTATGTGAGCCACCGCTTCCTTCTCCTATAGTGCTTCACATTGCGGTAACTCTTTCTAGCGCCATGTTCTGTCAGCCCAAGGTAAAATTCCTTGATATCTTCATTTTCCCTGAGCTTTTCCACAGTATCATCCAAGACTATACGGCCATTTTCCATAACATATCCGTGATCAGCGATGCTCAAGGCCATGTGAGCGTTCTGTTCGACCAACAGAATGGTTACCGCCTCACTGCGGTTGATACGCTGGATAATTTCAAAGATTTCTCCCACCAACATAGGGCTAAGACCCATGGATGGCTCATCCAGCAGCAAAAGTTTGGGATGGGACATTAGCCCCCGTCCGATTACCAGCATCTGTTGTTCGCCCCCACTGATGTAGCCTGCAGCGACTTTTCTTCTTTGGGTTAGTCTAGGGAAATAATGGTATACTCTTTCGAGATCCTGCTTGATTTGTTTCCTGTCTCTTATGGTATGAGCCGCAACCATGAGGTTTTCTTCGACTGTAAGATCTTCAAATGCCTTTCGTCCCTCCATGACCTGAAAAACGCCCTTTCTAACTATCTTTTCAGGATCCATCCTCTCGATGCGTTCGCCTTTGAAAGACACTGACCCGTCAGTAATTTCGCCGTCTTCCGATTTGAGTAACCCGGATATGGCTTTAAGAGTAGTGCTTTTGCCGGCGCCGTTATTCCCGAGTATCGTGACGATACGTCCCTCATCAACATTGAGGGACATACCCTTGATAACAAGGATCACCTGATTATATGTAACTTCCAGGTTGTTGACCTCGAGTAAAGCAGACATTTGCGCTAACTCCCAAGCCTGGAATAGGCAAGATCTTTTGTTCCAAGATAGGCGCTGATAACACGTTCGTTTTTTCTTATATCTTTAGGCTCTCCCTCGGCTATCTTGACACCAAAATCCAGAACGCACACCCGGTTGGAAATATCCATTACAACGCCCATATCATGTTCAATCAATATTATTGTAACCCCCCATTCTTCATGAATGTCCAAAATGAATCGCGCCATGTCCTCAGTTTCTTCAAGATTCATACCTGTAACAGGCTCATCAAGGAGAAGCAGCTTAGGTTTCATGGCAAGCGCCCGGGCAAGCTCCACTCTCTTTTGGAGGCCATAAGGAAGTGTGCCGACCCTTTTTTTCCGAATGCTTTCTATCTCCAAAAGGTCTATAATTGTCTCTTCGATTTCTTTACGGAGTTTCAGTTCGGTCCTTCGAGCCTTTCCAAAATAACAACCCGCCGAGAGAATCCCCGTGTTTAAATGAACGTGATGTCCCAGTTTGATGTTGTCAATGACTGTCATCCCCTTGAAAAGTTCAACATTCTGAAAAGTCCGCGCAATGCCAAGGGACGCTATTTCGTGGGTTTTGCTATGTGTTATGTCCCGTCCTTGAAAAAATATCTTTCCTTTTTCAGGATGATAGAATCTGTTCACACAATTCAGCAAACATGTCTTACCGGCTCCGTTAGGCCCAATGATGGAGAAAATTTCGCCTTCGTAAACATCCAGTGACACATCCGACAGAACGAGCACGCCGCCAAACTTCAGAAACAAGCCTTCAAGTTTCAGCAGGGGAGAATTTAAGGCCGCCGGTATAGCGCTGATCATAATTAATTCCCCGGTTTTACTTTTTTGGATCAGGAACTGTCTTGATCTGAACGGATGTCTGCATGCGAAATCCTTTGCCATCTCGGTATCTTATATCTGAAGAAACGTCCAGTATCTCCTGATCTCCGTAGAGCGCGTCAATAAGTTGCGAATAGCGATCTTCAACTACGGAACGTCTAACCTTCCTGGTACGAGTCATTTCATCGTCGTCCGCATCAAGTTCTTTGTGCAAGTTTACGAATTTTCTAACCCACGCCGCCTTTGGCAACGATTTATTAATTGCGGTAATTTCACCAGCGATAAGCTCATAGACTTCCGGTTTTTGAGACAGATCTGTATAGGTTGTATATGTCATCTTATTGCTTTCGGCCCATTTGCCAACATTGCTCATGTCAATGTTGACCATGGCCGCAACAAACGGCTTGTCTTTGCCTACTATGACGGCTTCTGATATATAAATGCTGAATTTTAGTTTATTTTCTATTAGTTGTGGCGAGAATTTCGAACCATCGGCCAACTGCATAACGTCCTTCATGCGGTCAACAACGATGAGGTGACCATCTTCATCCAGTAGTCCGTTATCACCAGAATGCAGCCATCCCCCTATCAGGGTTTTTTTCGTTGATTCTTCGTCCTTGTAATATCCTACAAAAACCGTGTCCCCCCGAGTCAGAATTTCCCCCGTATCCGAGATACGGATTTCAACACCGGGTATCGGTCTTCCAACTGTGCTGAGCTTAATTTCCCCATTTCTATGGCCTACGCTAATTCCTGAAGTCTCTGTCTGGCCGTACAACTGCTTGATGTTAACTCCCAATGCCTGAAACAGGTTGAAGATCTCCGGACCTAGTGCGGCCCCTCCTGTGTAGACGTTTCGCAAGTGTCCCAATCCAAGATAATTCTTCAATGCTCGAAACATACAAAGATAGGCTAATTTGTAAGACAATTTCAAAGTCAATGTCGGTTTTTTGTTGGCGAGGCGGCATTCGGCCATCCTGAAACCGATGGGCATGCACAGTTTGTAGAACAACCTCTTTATCCAGACTGCGTCCAGGATCTTCACCTGGATATCTGAACAGATCTTTTCCCAGAATCTCGGAGGAGCAAAAAGTATGTTTGGTCCGACTTCCCGGATATTTTCGGCAACCGTCTCAGGCTTCTCGGGGAAATTTACGGTAAATCCCTTTAACAGGTTCCAGGAAACGGCTGTCATCTGTTCACCAATCCATGGAAGAGGTAGAAAAGAAACATGGTTGTCATCCGGGTAGGCTGGATCTATGGAATCCTGGCTACGGGCCATGCTAACCATGTTTCGATGTGTCAGCATGGCCCCTTTGGGTAGGCCGGTTGTGCCGGATGTGTATGCTATAATAGCAATGGTGCTTTCATCTATTTTGGACAGTCTGTCCTCAAATTCTCGGAGGTTTGTCGATCTGCGTTTGTCTCCCAACGCCAAGACATCCGACAATCGCACGAATGTTGTCCAGTCGTAGTCGCGCATGCCTTTGGGATCATCGACGATGACCTTCTTGACGCACGGACATTCGTCCCGAATTTCAAGAAATTTGTCCGCCTGCTCCTGATCTTCAACCACAAGAAATACAGCGTCGGAATGATTAAGGATGTATTTTAACTGAGTTACGTGGCTGTCCGGGAATATCCCGATTGCCGCTCCCCCAATGGACTGAATCGCCAGTTCACAATAGAGCCACTCTGGTCTATTGTCACCAAGGATAGCCATCTTATCCCCGGGCTCATATCCCAGTTCGAGGAAACCTAGAGCTACCTTTTCGACGTTCTCAAGATAACCGGCCCATGTAACAGATTGCCAAATCCCGAACTCCTTTTCGCGCAGAGCAACCCTCGAATTTCCATACTTTGTCGCATTTTGCGCGAGGAGTCCGGGTAAGGTCTGTGACATCGTTATCCTACTCTACCGTGATCCAATCGGAAGCTGGTTCAAATATTTTCTTCTCTACATTAGCTTTCCAAACTCTGGCTACCGGGAACTTATTGTCCTTGTTTGTAAATGGAGCTGAAAGCCCTCCACTGTCAAAATCCTTGAGAGACTGCAGAGCCTTTACCAGGCCAGGCCCGTTTAACTGTCCTGCCTTGTCCGCGCGTTTCATGCATTCAATAAAGATCAATCCCGTCATGAAACCCTGCATGTATGAATTGTCCCTGTAGGTTACCTTGGGGTGAGTTTTCGCGGTGTAAGCCTTGATCTTTTTGATCATGGGAACATCGTCATTCCACCAGTACATGTATGGGTTGACCGCCAAATAACCTTCGGCGACCGGGCCGAGATTTTCCAACACCATCTTGGACGCACCCCAGAAAGTACCCATAAACTGTGTCTTCATACCAAAATCCCTGCACTGTTTTATGACTGAGGTAATCGGAGCGACAACGAAGCCCTGAAAAATTACAAAATCAGGGTTCTTTCGTTTGAGGTCCAAAACCTGAGAGGTAACGTCAACGGCTCCAACTTGCGCCACTTCTTCTGCGACCAGTTCAAGCCCCAAAGCCTTAACCATCCCCCGGGCCGCTTCAATGGGATCTTTCCCAAACTCTGTGTCACTGTAGAAAAACGCAACTTTTGCCTTGGGCTTTTCTTTGGCTATGTATTTCAAAAGAACACCGAACATATCAGCGTAAGTCGGGCCCGGCACAAATATGAAGGGATTGTCGGCCGGGTTGGCCAATTCACTGGAAAACGACGTTGAACTGTAAAGAATTTTTAGCTGATTCTTAATTTCAGGAGACATCGCTTTACCGAGACCAGTGCTCTCACCATACATCACGAGAGGGTTGTCTCTGGCTATTATCCTCTTGAACGCAGCGATCGCTACGTCCAACTGGTATTGCCCGTCCTCCATGATATACTTGATCTTCTTGCCATTAATGCCGCCGTCCTCGTTGGCCATCATTAAGGCGTCTTCCAGTCCGGCGTTGATGTTTACGCCCGCGAACGCAAAGCGTCCCGTAATAGGCTGAACCGCTCCAACCTTAATTTCTTCCTGGGCCCAAGCCATTCCGGAAATAAGAACCAAGATGGCCAGAATCGTTGCCGGAATCCAAAGTTGTCTGATCTTCATTCGTTGCTCTCCTTCCTAAGTTGTAAGGTTAATTCCGAGAAGCCATGACAAATCATGAACATCTATTTAAAACACCGACTGAGTCTTTTTAAAACACAACGGCGTTTTACATCCGGCTGTTAAGTTGTCCATCGCCCAGATTCAATATGAAAAAGGCCATAAAGTGAAAAAGTTTTTGATTCTATGCCATATTTCAGCCAATCCGTGAGGTTCGAACACCAGGAACGCCACAATCAGCGTTCCAAAAACAATATCTTTCAACGGTATGAAAAACTGGTCCAATCCGGGAAACATATCCTTGCCTGAACCTACCAACATGTTGAGAAGTTCGGGAGTCAAAGTCATGAAAATAGCCCCGAATATCGAGCCCAGAATACTGCCCATACCTCCTACAATAACCATGGCAAGGTATTGTATCGAAAGAGAAAATGGAAAATGCTCCGGAGTGACCACTTTGATAAAACCAACCCAAAGGCCGCCGGCAATCCCTGCAAAGAAAGAACTGATGGCAAATGCCGCCAGTTTGTAGCGAAACAGGTTTATTCCGATGATTTCCGCCGAGAGATCTCTGTCCCTTATTGCTACAAAAGCTCTGCCCCACTTTGTCCTTACAAGGTTTCTGGCAAAACCCACCACTAAAATCACAAGTATAAACGTTATGAAATAATAACTTTTCTCAGTGTTGAATTCGAAGCTTCCTATCCTGGGAGGAGGCACATTGATCCCCCTAATTCCCTTGGTCATGGATTCCCAGTGCACGAACACGAATTCCAGAATAAACTGAGCCGCCAGCGTGGCAATACATAGATAGAGCCCTTTGACTCTGAGCGATGGAATGCCTATGATTAATCCCATCCCGGCCGAAACAAACCCGGCGCATGGTAAAGCGACCCAGAAGGGAAAACCAAGTCGAGTGACAAGAATGGCGGTGGTGTAACCCCCAACACCAACAAAGGCTGCGTGCCCCAGTGAAATCTGTCCGGTGAACCCTGTCAGCAAATTCAGTCCGACAGCGGCAATTATCGAAAACCCTATCAGATTCATCATGTAAAGTACGTAAGATCCTGCCACAAAAGGCATTATTAGCATGACTAAAAATAAGACGCCTAGGCAAATTTTTACAAATAGACTCTGAAAAATCTTTTCGTCTTCAAGATAGGATTCTTTTAAATCACCGCAACGCATTCCCGACCCCAAGCGCAAGGAGCGCTATGATTATACTCGTTCTATCAAAGGCTTACCAAAGATGCCGTAAGGTCGTATCATCAAGATCACAACCAATATTATAAAGGGAGCGACTTCCTTGATCCCACCGCCAAAAAAGGAGTCAAGATACACTCCGGCGAAGTTCTCCAGTATGCCGATGATAAATCCTCCGACAATTGCTCCGATAATGCTGTCCA
>JAZDKD010000799.1:0-11324 GCA_043803345.1 Pseudomonadota bacterium | reverse complement strand
ATTCCATGAAAAAAGAAATTTCGTTCCAATGGCATCCGCATTGCGCGGTTATCGTCTCAAGGCTCGATTCAAAAAAATGCGGGGCTAAATTGATCCCTTTAGCCTCAAGAATATCTTTGATTACGCCAACTTGCGTTGGGACAGTTCTTTCGAAGTTGTCAGTATATTCAAGCTCCACCCCCAGATTTTGAGCAAGAGACCTAAGCGATTGATACGCTGTTTTCATAGAAAATCCCTCGAACCCACAAATAATCAGCATGGTTTTCTAAAAACCATGGATACGAGACCCAAAAATTCGAAGTTATTGATAACTCCTTTACAAAAGTATGTTCTGATATAACACGTTCATCTTAATTTTCATTGACTCATTGGTCCGAGAATAGCTAATAATTGATTGAAAATGATAGTGTCTTCGAGTTGCTACTAGGGAAACGGCGTTTAGTAGACTTGTCGACGGCTTAATCTAATTTTCAAACCGGTGTCAGGCCACAAATCATAAGTGGCTAACTCGGATTTTGGGCCGCAATTGAAAGCTCTGTCACTTGAAATAAGCAGTTATTATCCACAACATTTCTGGGGAGATTTTTCATGGATTTTAAGCTTAACGATGAACAGCGTTTGATACGTAAAGCTGCAAGAGATTTTTCCACAAAAGAGCTCGCTCCAAACGCCAGAGAATGGGAAGAGTCGCACACCTTTTCCAGAGCCGTTTTCGACAAGATGGGACAGCTCGATTTTGCGGGTCTTTATGTTCCCGAAGAGTATGGCGGCACTGGAGTGGGGAGATTAACCGCAGCCCTCATTTTTGAAGAGCTGGCGAAGGGCTGTTTCGCTACCGCAGTTTACATGAGTGTCCACAATATGGTGGTAAATTTGGTTTACCAGTATGGGAATGAAGAACAGCGCGAACTCTTCGTGAAACCCCTGGCCATGGGGGAAAAATTGGGGGCTTATTCGCTTACTGAGGCTGAAGCCGGATCGGACGCGGCAAATTTGAGCTGTAAGGCTGTCAAGGTCGATGGCGGGTATCTGGTTAACGGCACAAAACTTTATGTAACAAGTGGCGGAGTGGCGGATTTTTACGTTGTAATGGTGCGAACTGATGAAAGCCAGAAGCAAAAGGGAATCAGCGCCATACTTGTTGAGAAGGGAACTCCCGGATTTTCGTTTGGGCCGCACGAGGCCAAAATGGGACTTAATTCTTCACCCACTACCGAACTAAACTTTCAGGACTGTTTTATTCCTGCGAGTAATAGGATAGGAGAGGAGGGTAAGGGCATCAACATGGCTCTTGGCGCCCTCAATGGTGGTCGTGTGGGAATTGGCGCCTGCGCTGTCGGCCTGGCGCAACAGGCTTTCGACTACGCATTGAACTATGCTCAAAAGAGAGTTCAGTTCGGTCGTCCTATCGTATCGTTTCAAGGGCTACAGTTCCTCATAGCGGATCTGGCCAGTGAAATCGAAGCATCTAGGCTAATGATCTATAGGGCCGCCTCTTTGATGGATGAAGGTGAACAATGCGCAATGGAAGCGGCCATGGGGAAAAGGTTCGCAACTGACATGGCGATGCGAGTGACTACGGAAGCCGTTCAGATTCTGGGAGGCTACGGATACATGAAATCATATCCAGTAGAAATGTATATGAGATTTGCAAAGATTTCCCAAATTTTCGAAGGAACCAATCAGGTTCAACGAATTGTAATAGCGAGAGAGTTGACCAAAACGAAGGGCGCAAAAAGACCAGATCTTTATTGATCTTTGCTTGATCGCCTTTACTGGCTTCAGAAATAAAATTTGAGGGGAGACCATTCATGGCAAAAAAGCCCAGTAAAACCATTAGCGTTGGCGATAAGATCCGGCAGATGAGGGAAAATCTCAAGATGGCTTTGGATCAGCTAGCTGAAAAGACAGGATATCAAGTGGATTATCTGAAGGCGGTTGAAGATGGGTCCATTTCGCCCGCGGTAGGAAATTTGATCCAGATTTCTAGGGCGCTTGCGTTGGATTCCGCGTCACTTCTTTCTGAAGACAGGAAGGTGGAGAGGCGTAAGAGTCATCTAAAGAGGACCAAGGCTTATTCATACAAGAGTCTTACTCCAGACGCGGATGACAAGCATCTGTGGGCGTATCTCGTTACTTTGGATCCCAAGAAAGAGCATGAGATGGTTGCTTACAAGCATGAAGGCGAAGAATTCATGCTTGTATTAGAGGGACGAGTAGAGGTTAAAGTGGGCGAAGCCATTCATGAACTCAAGAAAGGGGCGAATCTCCATTTTGACTCAGGTGTGGCTCATCATTTAAGAAATTTAAGTTCTAAGACCTCAAAGCTTCTGGTAGTAGTGTTTACCCCATAAGTCTCAAGCGGTGTAAAAAATTTAAAAATTTTGTCTGGTAAAGCCAAAAATTTGGAACCTTTTGTGCACGGCACTGTCGACATAAATAAGGGTTAAGTGCAAAGCTAATCCAGAAAAATAAAAAATTTCCCGCGAATTAAGACCTGTGCGGGCAACTGGTAAAGGCAAAACCACAAAAACCCATATCCATACCTCCTTTCACGCCCTGAGAAGATCTCAGGGCTTTTTTTTTGAACTTATCTCTGTTAGTTTTGATATCAATCAATAACAAGTGGATCAGTTGGTAGATTTTCAGGAGGCGCTATGAGACTTGTGGGCAGGGCGGCTGTAGTGACGGGTAGCAGTAGGGGAGTGGGGCGCAGTATTGCGTTGGCTTTTGCAAAAGAGGGGGCCGATGTCTTAGTGAATTACACATCCAGTGAGGGGCCGGCGTTGGAGGTCGTAAATGATATAAGGGCCATGGGAAGGAAATCGGTGGCGGTCAAGGCGGACGTGGCCTCCAAGGCGGAAGTCGAACATATGATGACAACCGCCAAACAGGAGTTTGGACGACTGGACATAGTGGTGAACAACGCTGGCTTTACCAGGCCCGCTATGTTGACAAAAATGTCCGAGGAGCAGTGGGACGCTGTTGTGGACGCGCATTTAAAAGGTCCTTTTCTTTGTATTCAGGCGGCCTCAAGGTATTTCCAGGAACAGCAATATGGCAAGATAATAAACGTTAGTTCGGTAGCTGGGCTGGTAGGGACAGTAGGGCAGGTAAACTATTCAGCGGCTAAAGGTGGAATCCTAAGCCTAACCAAGAGCGTTGCCAGGGAAATGGCGCGTTACAATGTGTGCGCAAATGTAATATCGCTGGGAATAGTTGAGACTGACATGACTGAGAAAATCAGGAGCGATGAAAAATTGAAAGAGATATACATGAACCGAATTTTAATGAAGCGTTTCGCCACTGCAGGAGACATAAGCCCGGCTTTTGTTTTCCTGGCTTCGAGCGAGTCGGATTACATAACCGGACAGTTGCTTTGTGTGGACGGTGGTTATGGTATGATTTAGGATGAATTGTAATCATTTTGCCGGGAAGTCAAAAAAACCTTGACTTAGTTCACAACCTTTGCTAAAAATCGTTAGCGTCAATAAACTTTTGAATACAAAAGGGTTTCTATGAGGCGGTCGCCCCGTGATCTATTTTATGGCCGCAATGCTGGACTGAGCCCGGAAGTAATCCAAAGGGTTCAATTGGCACGATGGCTAGAGGCGTCAGGCAAAAAATAGCTTGACATTTGCTATGCGATTTGATACCAAAAATACATTCCGGAATATATCGGATTTTATCCGGGAATGTTTTTTACGGGTCTCCCGAGCGGTTGTTGGGAGGAACTGTTGAAAGGAGGATTGAGGGTATGGTTAAACGTTTGTTTCTTCTGAGCCTTTTGGTTCTCGCGCTGTGCGGCGCTAGCACGATGTCGTTCGCCGGTGGTCCCGGCGGCGGAGGTAGCGTCTGCATGCCGCCCCCCCCTGGATTGCCACCAGTGTGTGGTCCTGCAGCCACAAATTATTCCCAGGTAACGGAAGTGATTACCCCTGTTCCAGCGCAGCTGAGAAAAGTTAGGGTGGTTGCTCCTTATCTAGCGGGAGTAGCGTGGCCGCGCACCCCTCTTGCATTTTATGGCAACCCCCAGACTTATCCAAATCCTATCGCCCCTGGTCGCTATGAGTGGCTGGTGCCGGTTACAGACATTAAGGTCGAACATTTTGACAAAGAGTATGACTGGCCTAGGGGTGAGGATCGATGCTGTTTTGAAAAGAAGGTTCCGCGTTGCGTATACGTAAAGGCGAACTACATCAAGATGAAACCAGTTTGTGGCGTGCCGATGGCGCCTCCGCCTCCAATGCCTGTTAAGGTCAAAAAGTAGTAGGCATTACGAGCGCAAACCATGACTTTAGAGTTACTAAGATATAATGAGTGTTTCGAAAGGAGGATTAAGGGTATGGTTAAAAAGTTAGCGATTCTCGGTTTCATCCTGGTCGCCGTTGCATCGGCGGGTGTGGTGTGGGCCGAGACATTTGCGGGCGCAGTCGCAGCGCCAGAACCCATGATTATGCCGGCGTCGGCGCCTGCTTGCGGCGTGGGTGGATGTCCACCTCCTCCGGTTCCCAAAGTGATGAAAGCCCAGAAACCGAAGAAGCTGACAACATCCATTCAGGTTAAAATGCAGTATCCGGCTCCTCAAATGCCGGCGTGCGCTCCCGTTAGCTGTGGGCCGCCCCCAATCCCAGTGGCCGTCCCAATGTGGAAGTTCATCGTGCCTTGGCCACCGTTCGTATACTATCTGCCGGTTGAATAATTAGGGCAGATCTAAAACCGAAACTGGAAGCCCCCTCAAAAAGGGGGCTTTTTGTTTCATGACTAAAATCTATGATAATAATTCCAGCAATTGATCTAAAAAACGGGAAATGCGTCCGTCTTAAACAAGGACGAATGGACTCATCCACAACCTTTAACGAAAATCCTATTGATCAGGCCCTAAAATGGCGGGATATGGGGGCTAAGAAAATCCACGTAGTTGATCTCGATGGATCAGTTGGGGGCCTCCCCAAGAACTTGGCCCTGATTCAAAAAATCGTCAATAGCATCGACGTGCCGATCGAATTGGGAGGTGGGATTCGAAACCTTGAAACCGTGAGGATGTACTTGGACATCGGAGTAACCACCGTCATTTTGGGTACCATGGCAGCCAAGAACGTAGAACTCACATTAGAAATTCTTAACAAATTTCAAGGAAATGTGGCTATTGGAATCGACGCGAAAAAAGGCAAAGTAGCTGTCGAAGGATGGACTGAAGCGACTTCAATAGATGCCAGTGAATTAGGGAGTTATTATGACTCATATAATCCAGAGGCATTTATCTATACAGATATCGAACGAGACGGAATGATGAACGGCCCAAGTTTTTTGTCGACTCGTGATTTCGCAAGAACACTCAAGACGTCGGTTATTCTCTCCGGCGGTGTGACAACAATTAGAGACGTCAAAAATGCCCAAGAGCTTGAAAAAGATGGGGTTACGGGTATTATAATTGGAAGAGCGCTTTACGAGGGCTCTATAGATCTAAAAGAAGCCATTGCCTTCACAGAGGGAATTGATGTTAGCCAAACGAATAATCCCATGCCTTGATGTTAATCAGGGGAGAGTCGTAAAAGGCGTAAACTTTGTAGACCTGAGAGATGCTGGTGACCCGGTTGAGAATGCGAGATTTTACGATGAAGAGGGCGCAGACGAATTGGTTTTTCTGGACATAACAGCTTCACACGAGAGGCGAGACATTATTCTAGATGTTGTGGCCAGAACTGCTGACCAGGTTTTCATGCCGTTAACCGTAGGAGGTGGCGTGAGAACCAAACAAGACATAAGAAACCTCCTGAATGCGGGCGCTGATAAAGTATCTCTCAATACCGCCGCAGTCAAAAACCCTGAAATTATTCGAGAAGCGTCCGAAATGTTTGGCAGTCAGTGCATTGTAGTGGCGATTGACGCGAAGAAAACCGGAAATACTCTGTCGGGATTTGAGATATCCATTCACGGCGGACGGACCATGACCGGAATCGATTTAATTCAGTGGGCGTTAAAAGTCGAGAATTACGGAGCAGGTGAGATCCTTTTGACAAGCATGGATGCTGATGGTACCAAAGACGGCTACGATATCCCAATGACCAGAGCTGTAACTGACACAGTTGGTATACCGGTAATAGCTTCAGGAGGGGCTGGATCGGCGGAGCATCTTCTGGACGCCATCACCGAGGGTGGGGCCGACGCCGCGCTTGCAGCCTCTATATTTCATTTTCGCGAAATCCCAATTAGGAAACTAAAAAATTACTTGGCAAGTCAAGGTGTCGCCATTCGTTTGTGATCGAAACGAGAAATGGGTTATTTCAGAGCCTATTTGCAGCGTCTTTTACAATGAAAGGTTTTTCAAGACTTTTCCTTCCATCTATTACCTGAATTTATTAACCCCTGAGTAAAGAATAGAGGATTAGATGTCGGATGTCATCACTGACAGCTTGATAGCATTGGAATTACCATTTGTTTTGGATGAAGTGGCTGTTTTTGCTCAGTCAGTCTCTGGTAAACTTCGTGTTAAGCAATGCGAACCGGAAACAGACTCTTCCATAATCAAGGATCACCTAGATTTAACACGTGAAATGAAGGAAGTTGTTTCAACCAGGGGTTCATTTGGTTTTTCGAGTCTTGCGCCGCTTAAGGGCGTTTTTGAACGACTGCGTGGTATCAGTGTTCTGCTAGATCCTGAGGAAATGATTGCCGTTAGGGAACTTCTTAACATAACATATGCCACCAAAAGGGCGATTGAAGACCTTGATGACCGTTTCAAGAGGCTTAAGAAATTTGGGAACCGATTGAATCTTGTTACAACACTTAGGACGACACTAAGGAAAACATTGGATGAGCACGGTTCTGTGCGACCGGACGCGAGCCCGGAATTGACCCTAATTCACAGAGAAATTATTAACCAGAGAGGCAAAATCAACAAGCGTCTCGATGCCGTGATAAAAAATCAGGACATGGCCAGAATAGTTCAGGAGGACTATATCACGCTGCGGAATGACAGATATGTCATACTACTCCGTCCAGAATTTAAGGGATTGCTAAGTGGGATCGTACACGACCACTCTCGGTCCGGGGCCTCGGTTTATGTAGAGCCATTTGAGGTAGTGGAGGATAACAATCGAATGGCTTCTTTAGCAGATGAGGAGCGAGAAGCTGTAATAAAGGTTTATCGCTGGCTCACGGAAGAAATTAAGAATTCCATAGATGAATTAAGCGAGAATTTTGAGACTCTGACCGGATTGGATTCTTATCAGGCAAAAGCGGAATACGCCATCCGGATGGATTGTCACGCTCCAGAACTCACGCCACTTGGATTCCGGATCATTGGAGCTAGACACCCCCTACTATTGGCTGCAAAAGACGTGGATGTAGTTCCAATGGATATTGTAATGGACTCTGACACCATTGTTACGATAATCAGTGGCCCCAACATGGGGGGCAAGACAGTGGCGCTAAAGATCGCCGGACTGTTCCCGTTAATGGCAAGGTGCGGTCTGTTGCTTCCGGCGAAAGAAGGATCAAAGATTCAGCCATTTTCTCGTATCATGGTCGACATTGGAGATGAACAAAACATTAGAGGCAAGGTGTCATCATTCTCCGGTCACATATCCAAAATCAAAGCAATATTAGAATTTGCCCAACCCGGTGATCTTGTCTTGCTCGACGAATTAGGTGGTTTTACCGACCCCGACGAAGGAGCCGCCTTGGCCATGGCGATAATTGACGAACTTAGAGCCAATGACGCGAATGTATTTGTTACAACGCACCTCACCCAATTAAAAGCATACGCCCTATCGACATCAGGCACAAAAAATGTCAGTGTGGAATTTCATCCAATAACTCTAAAACCTACTTTCAAATTACTTTACGATCTTCCGGGAGACAGCCACGCAATTACAACGGCAGAAAGCATCGGGCTGCCCAGAAATTTGATTGAGCGAGCGAGAACTTACGCTGATCGGGCAGCGGGAGGCAGTACAGCGCTTTTAACTAGCCTCAGGGAAAAACTAATTTCCTTAGACTCATCACGCAAGGAACATGAAATCCTGACTCATAGACTGAAACAGGAATTGATTGAGACCTCGGAAAGACGTAATGAAATCGTTGACAAATTTAGGAAAGAAGCTTCAGATCTCATAAAAAAGGCTGAGCAAGATCTGTCAAGCCTTAGGAGGTCGATAAAAACCGGTCAAATTAAATCGGGAAAGGAGATCCACGCAAAGTTTCAGGAGGTTAAATCCGAAATAGCTCAGAAACTTCAGATTCCTCTTTCCAAGCCACGACAATATTGGGAGGAGGGTTCATTGGTGAGGATCCAATCTCTCGGAAAACAGGGCTTCATTACCTCTGCGGGGGATAGGGGCAAGATGGATGTGCTTGTGGGAAAAATCACAGTTCGGACTGATTCAGAAGACTTAATTCTTATCAAAAAACCCGATCAGAAAAAAAAACCTTCAAAAAAAACTATTATTGGGGTAGAAACCGCAGCTACAGTGGGTTGGGAGATCAATGTGATTGGGATGCGCGTTGATGAAGCCATTCCAGTGGTAGAGAAATCCATAGATAACGCGATCTTGGGCGGATTAACCTCCCTGAGAATAATTCATGGCAAAGGCACCGGTCGACTTAGACAGGCTATTGCAGAATATTTGTCTACTCATGGCATGGTATTGGGTTATCAAAGCGGTTCCCCACAGGAAGGGGGCGCCGGCGCCACTATAGTGAATTTGAGGCCGGAGTAAGGACATTGCGGATTCCGGAATCTAAAATCGCTGAAATTGCCGCCGCAGCCGATATTGTTCAGGTCATATCGAGCTACATTGAACTCAAGAAGGCAGGGAAGGACTACCGAGGAGTATGCCCGTTTCATGGTGACAAGGATCCTTCACTATTTGTGTCGCCGCAGAAGAACATTTTCCATTGCTTCGGTTGTGCAGTGGGAGGCAGTGTTTTTAATTTCATAATGCGAATTGAGAATTTATCGTTCGTGGAATCGGTAAAACTACTAGCTCAACGTTATGGCGTCCGACTTGACTGGGAAGATGGTTATCCAGCTAGGGAGGATTCGAGAGAAAGGCTGTTTAAAATTCTAGAACTTGGGCGTTCCTATTTTGTTCAGAGCTTGAATGAAGCGCCAGAAGCGACGAACTATATTCTTGAAAGAGGTATTACCAGTGAATGGATCCAACAGCTCGGATTGGGTTTTGCGCCAGACCAATGGGACGGATTGTGCAATCGTCTTTTGGCCCTGGGCGCGCCTACACAGGAAGCCTTGAGCGCTGGGCTCATACGAAAGAAAACCAGCGGTGGATATTATGATTATTTTCGAAGCCGGATCATGATCCCGATCCGTGGCCTAAACGGCGAACTTGTCGCCTTTGGCGGAAGAATATTTGGCGAAGGTGAACCCAAATATCTGAATTCTCCCGAATCTGAGATTTTCAGGAAGAAGAACATTTTATTTGGGCTCGAGGCGGCAAAAGATTCCATCAAAAAAACAGGATTCGTTATTCTGGTTGAGGGTTATTTTGACCAAATTTCATTGCGAATACGAGGAATAGAAAACGTTGCGGCTCCGCTTGGCACGTCGTTCACAGGCGAGCATGCCAAGTTGTTGAAGCGTTTCTCGGAACGTGTAATCACTATCTTTGATGGGGATGAAGCGGGAATACGTGCAGTTAAGCGATCCATGCCAATACTCCTAGCTGAGGGCTTCGAACCGGAATGCGTTATCCTGAATGAAGACAAAGATCCGGATTCGGCAATTAACAGAATAGGAGCTGACGGATTCAAAAGATTAATAGATTCATCTTGTTCTATGATTGATTTTTTTCTCGACCAACTGGAGTCGCAATATAATTTTGGTGGAATCTCAGGGCGTAACAAGGCTATCCAAGAGTGTGTTCCCCTGTTGAGAGAGATTGCCGATTCACCAGAGCGGGATTATCTTATAGAAAGGTTTGCGTCAAGAATCCGGGTCAAGGAACACCAATTACGTCAGGCGATCAAAAATACTGGAGTAAAACATTTTAACCAGGCAGGCCCTTCCAGAAAACGTGGATCGAGTCTTTTCGATTTTCCCGCCGACGAACGCAATGTGGTCCGGGGGATGATTCTGAGTGCAGGATTTGTCGAAAAAGTCCAACAAACCGGGGTGTTGAGTGAGATAGAAAATCCTTCTTTATCGCAATTGGCGAGCTTGATCACAAAGTTTTCTGAAGAAAGAGGGACGTTTGATCCCCGAATGTTTTGTCTAGCTCTGGAAGATTCAGATTTGGCTGCGCTGGTTGCAAGTTGGCTTCAACCAACACCGGAAGAAGATGATCTTAGAGCCGAAGTAGATGGTGAAATCACTATCAACGAATCAATGGAACGCCTAAGATTCAAAAAGATCTTGCGACGAAAAACCCAGGTTGAAGAGATGCTAAGAAGATGCGAACCAGGAGATCAGGAATATAATGATCTTGCCCGTGAACTGTTGAATATCGGCCGCCAGTTTAGGCGTTAGCCACAAATTTGTCTTAATCAGATTTTATCTGTTAGCGCCAAGAACCCAGGCGCCACGAATTGGTCAAAAGGAGAAAAGGTTTTATGCCTGAAACGAAGCTCAAATCCGAATTTAAGGATCTTTTCGATCTGGCCAAAACCAGAAAATATCTTACCTACGACGAAATCAACAAACACATACCTCCTGAAATGGTTGGGGAAGCTCAGATTGACGAACTTTTAATGAAGATCGTGACGGAATTCAATGTGCAGCTTATTCCATTCGACAAAAAAGTTCCGGTTACTGACCCTAAAGCCAGGGATATTGACATGGAAAAACCGGATGACGATGAAGACGATGAAGAGGTCAAGGCGGCGGAACCAGACTCCGTGGTAAGAGGGAACGATCCGGTAAAAATGTATTTACATGAAATGGGAGGGGTATCCCTTCTTACCAGGGAGGGTGAAGTCGAAATTGCCAAGAGGATTGAACTGGGGGAACAGCAGGTATTCAGCGTAATAATAGGCTGTCCAGTAACCATAAAGGAAGTTCTTGCTATTGGCGACAAGCTGAAAAAAGGAGCGATTCGTGTCAAAGAAATCATTCGAGGTTTCGAAGATGAGGAAATGCCGGATGGGGACGACTCTGCCGTCGTAGAAAGAATTCTCAATTTGATTCAGCAGTTGAAGGAGCTAGAAGTACAGTATCAATCGGTTGTTAATCTCAAGAAAAACCTCGATCCATCAGCTGAGGCTGAAGAATTTGAAAAGTTTGACGTAGAAATTGATAAGAGACGCTCTGAGGTCATAGCCTGTCTAAAAAATATAAACCTTAACAGCAATATGATCGATCATAT
>JAZDKD010000798.1:0-2773 GCA_043803345.1 Pseudomonadota bacterium | reverse complement strand
GCAGTGTTTTGTGATCAATTACATGTTTAGTAGTGTTTTCATGTTGGTTTTTGTCAAAATTTTAAATAGCGTTTGTCTCAAGCGCCCTATATGAATTATTTTATAAGGGCGTGAATTTTATCCCTACACTATCTTAAATTTTGAGGAACAATCATGCAGGATATCGAACTTATGAAATCGTTGACCCAGTTAGGCAAGACCAAAGCAATACTACTGGTGATGGATGGTTTAGGCGGATTACCCCGAGAAATTGGCGGACCGACTGAGCTGGAAGCAGCGTTTACTCCAAATATGGACCAACTTGCGCGGGAGTCGTCAGTCGGACTAATCAACACCGTAGACATTGGTATTACTCCAGGGAGTGGTCCGGGACATTTTGGCCTTTTCGGTTACGATCCATTAAAACACCTCATAGGCAGGGGGGTTCTCGAAGCCGTTGGCATCGGCATGACGCTTACAGAACAGGACGTGGCGGCAAGAGGCAATTTTTGCACGGTTGATCAAAATGGTTTCATAACAGACAGGCGCGCCGGTAGGATTTCAACTGAAGAATGCTCCAGGATGGTTTCACTAATCGACGACATACAGCTCCAGGGAATTGAAGTCATTGTCAAACCTGTTCAGGACTATCGTTTTGTGTTGATTCTAAGAGGACCCAGGTTCTCTTCAGCTTTAAATGAAACCGATCCACAAAAGGTTGGTCTCAAGCCCCTCAAGATAAGGCCTCTTGACGGTTCACTTGAGGCGCGCAATACGGCCGATCTTGTGAACGAATGGGTTATCCAGGCCTCAAATAGAATTAAAGACCAAAAACCTGCAAACATGATCACTTTGCGAGGGTGGTCAAGCGAACCTGGTTTGCCAAAGTTTGAAGATGTCTTCAAGATGAACGCGGCGGCTTTGGCTGTTTATCCCATGTACAAAGGACTGGCCAGTCTTGTTGGAATGACTTGTGTAAACGGACTTAAAAACCTGGACGATCAAATGGCTGCTTTAAAGGAAAAATGGACCGAATTCGACTTCTTTTTCTTCCATTACAAATACACTGACAGTAGAGGAGAAGACGGAGATTTTGACGCAAAAGCCAAAGAGATTGAAAAAGTTGACGCCATAATTCCCAGGATACTTGAACTTCGCCCGGACGTTTTTGTCATAACCGGTGATCATTCTACGCCGGCTGTTTTGAAATCTCATAGCTGGCATCCTGTTCCCATAATTCTATGGGCCCCGGGCATGACAAGATCTAACCCCGAAGTTACAGGTTTTGGCGAGTCACAATGCCTCAAAGGAGCGCTTGGCCAGTTTAACGCGTCAAATCTTATGAAACTTATAACGGCTCATGCCCTTCGTCAGGTCAAATACGGAGCCTGATGTTTTTTGATTAAAGAAGGAACCAGATGTCTCGTTCAGATGTGCATCCTGCGCACACTTTTGAATCGTGGCAGGTTTGGCCGGGATCATACGATAACCCGGTTGTTCACGATAACTTTCTCATGCCTCCGTATACTGGTCCCCGGATAACGAAAAGCACCAGGATAGCTTCCATGGGATCATGTTTTGCCCGGGAGATTAAGTCCGAATTGCTGAGGGAAGGTTTCGCTTACATTACTGAGGAAGCTGATCGCCCTGCTTCCAAACATGCGTCAGCCGCCTGGGAAAGATTATACAACACCTTTTCCATGCGTCAGATTTTTGAATACACATTCGGAGAATTCAAACCCGACGTCCGCTGGTGGGAAGCGCCTCAGACCAAAACAGTTCAGGATCCATACCGGAGAATAATCCTGTATGGATCTGAGGTTGAAGCTCAGAACGATTTTAGACATCATGTTCAGTGTTCCCGTCGTGCGCTTGAATCGGCTGAAGTTATCATACTGACTCTTGGACTTACTGAAATATGGCAGGACCGTTTTGACGGTTCAGTAATTTGTCTGCCATCCGGTCCTTATGTCAACGAGGGTGGAGATATGAGCCGTTATGAATTCAGAGTGTCTCGCTACGCTGAAAACCTCGAGAATCTGGAACGAATTGGCGCCCTGCTTCTGGAACACAATCCCATGTGTCATATTTTTCTTACCGTATCTCCTGTTCACCTCTGGGCTACATTCAGAACCGACTGCGACGTTGTCAGCGCAAGCTGTAATTCGAAATCTACTTTAAGGGCGGTGGCCGATGAATTCACTTGTTCACACCGAAATGTAACTTACTTCCCCGCTTTTGAAATGGCTTCAATATATAGACCTATGATGGGGCATACCATTTACGCGGAAGGTAGAGAAAACTTTCATGTGAACAGAGATACTGTTAGGTTTATTATGAAACATTTCTTTGAAGCGTACGCCATAAAGGAACAATGAACTCGAAGATAAAGCTGGGGGACGGGCTGCTGATCTGGCTTTCCAGTAGTCTTTCCTGTGTATTATTAGCAATTTCTGTTGGGCCTGGCTGCTCATTCGGGCACGACATTCAAGACTTTAATGTTTTAGCGACTGACAGCTTCCAAATAAAAAGTTCAGACCATCTCCAGGCTCAAAATATTGAGGAGAACAGTCGCCGTGACATTGAATCATACGTTCTCAAATGGACCAATCAGGAGAGGAAAAAAAGACGCCTACCCATTTTGGAGACCAATCCCACTTTGGGGAAATTGGCGCAAATTCATTCTCGTAACCAGGCAAAATCGGGCTTGATGGCGCACGACTCGGTGAAATTCCCGCAGGGTTGGCAAACTTTTGAAGAACGCATGAAAAAGCTTCGTTTCGTTCCTCCAATT
>JAZDKD010000797.1:0-3047 GCA_043803345.1 Pseudomonadota bacterium | reverse complement strand
GATGTTCCGCCTCCTCGACATCTGAAAAGATAAGTTCAAAACACGGGCTCTTTTCTATCACGCTTATCATGGCAGAAATATCAACGGGACGAAGTTCCCGACTTGACGAGCCGGTCTGAACCAGACGGGCCAGTGCGGAAGCCTTATCAAGACCAACGATGCGGGTATTGGCATGCGCCGCAAATTGGGGAAAAACAATGGCGGTAACCTTAGCCTCATCCGTGATCTGAGCAAGGCTGTCCGGAGGAGGCGGAAGATACCGAACTTCTTTTGTGTCCAATCGGGTGTAAACCGTGAGTTGCGAAAGAAGGGGATAATAAGGACTCAGCGCCTTTACCGATCCTGACTTGATGCTCATGGGCAAGGGACATGGCAAGACCGTAAGGTCTTGCACATTGAGGACCGCAAGCTCATCGGAAAAAAAGGTGTAACCGTGCATTGCCAAAAAAGCGGCCAAGGTAGTTTTTCCGCTGCCTGCCGCGGCTGGAAAAAGGATCGCCCCTTTTCCTTTCTTTACCACTGCCGCATGAAACAGAAGTTTGTCAGCCATGGCATGAGAAATCGAGACAAAGGTCAGGGTTAACAGATGGGGAAGCAACCTATCGGAGGGGACTCCCTGCTCGGCAACCCGACCATCAATGCAGATACTCCAGGAATTTTCCTTGCCTGGATCGGGCAACACCCACAAACTCGTATCGGGAGAGATCCCCTTATTATTAATCGCTAAATGTCCCATAAGGGTGATATAGTCTTCAGCAAGAGCGGTATTCTCACAACAGAGCCCCCAAAGAGGGCCGCCGATCCTGAAGATATATCTATCCTTCACTTGAAGAGACGCCCCTATTTCCGGGCCCCGAACAAAATCCGCAACCTCATCTCTAGTCGTCAAAACCGTCGAAGTATCTTCTCCCAAAAGGCCTTCACGTTCAAAAAACTCCAGGCCAAGAGCAACGTCTCGGGCGGCCGTTGTCCGGTCAACAGATAATCCTTGGGAAAATTGCGTAATCAATTCCTGAAGATCAGTAGTCTGATCGAGAAGGCACCAGATGATAGCCGCGGTATGGTTGAGAACCCATAGTCGGCGGGTCCCCTCTCTAAAAAGGACTCCGCCATCAACTAAAGGGAAAAAAAGGATCTTTGTAGAAGGGCGAAAGGACGGCGTCTTTAAAACACGAGCCATTGGCCTCACGATGAAAGCTCGCAACTGACTGCGAAGCCGACAATTTGAACTTTATAACTCTTTACAAGGCCAGCACCAAACGCAATCAACGACCCCACCAAGGGGAATGTGAACATGCTGTGGGGGTGAATCTATAACAGCGTCACGGTTACCTTTTTGGGGTTTGTGTGGGAGGAGGAACAGGTTGCAGATACGGATTCTGACCTTTTGGTGAAGTGATTCCTTTATGTGATTCAAACGCACTGGCGTTCTCCACGAGCAAGGATAAGATAACCGGCGTCGCATAGGCCGCATAAATGCTCTTTCGCAGGAACTCCCGGCGCGCATTGACATTGTCCTCTGTCGGATCGGAAGAATATTTCTTGGCATTGGTCATAGGAACCTCCTTAACTTGGTCTGATACTGTCAAATTCGTTTATTAGGCCGACTGACCGCCTTCTTTTAAAAAGACTCACACACGTTTGCCCCTCTTCCTCAATCCCGCCAATCCCACCAGACCACTGCCTAAAAGAATAACCGTTGCCGGTTCGGGAACTGGAGCCGGACCAGCGATGCTATCATTGGCGCAGGTGTAGGTGCCCCAGTAAACGTTCATGTTGCCGTTGAAACCTATATCAGCGGGGTCAAAACTGAATGAATATATAAAACGGGGTGCGCTTGTTCCGTCGTCTCCTGTGGATGTTTGCGCGATTGTTAATCCTGTTCGGAGATTTCCCTCGACAATAGCCACCAGTGGGTCTTTGGGATCACTTTGGTCATACTTTTCGCCGTAGTCGACCCCGCCTGATGTTGAAGGAGCTTCTTCAAAAAAATGAGAGGAGTTTTCCCAGCTAGTTACAGAATAAAGCCCCGCCGCAAGCGTTGTTTTCGTGGGAAGACTGGTGCCGACAGAAGTATGATTGGGGTCGGGGTCTTGGGTGTTTGTCCAATTGCTATGGCCATATAAAACAACACCATATTCAAAAGTACCATCCTGGTTCACATCCAAGGCAAGATCGGCGAGATACGCATAATAGGTAGTGCCATCGGACTGCGTGGTAGCGAAGTAATACCAGTCCGCATTAGTATAGACTTTAAAGGCCAGTTCACCATTCGAAACCCCCACATCAATCCCAAAGGTGTCCATGTTTATTTTAGCACCAATCACATCCTTCCATTGGTATGTAGTGGAACCTCGACTCCAGCCTGGCTGAGCCAACGTATTATCATCAATGGTATAAGTTCCCGCAAACGCCGCTCCTCCGCATAGCAACGCCCCAACCGCCACTATCCCGACAAGGCTTTTCGCCCTCATTGTATTTTCCTCCTTTTGGCCATTATTATTCTCTGTCTTATTCAAACAGTGCAATTACAGCCTCACTCCAATATGATTTCCACCGGGGATACCCATCCCAGCGAACATGCAAGACCAACAGGGTGTAGGAGTCAATACCACTACATCCTGATCCCCTGCAACAGATAAAAATAGGCTCCATTCTTTACCTTATCTGAATCGCGTGTTCATAGTAAAAAATAACTGCAATAATTGTTCCCCCACTGCCAATATTTAAAATAAGATGCTATTGGAATAGCAACTGGTTGAGTCACCCCGAATAAATAGCGCCCAGTGGCTGAAGAAACCTAATTTCAACCTGCGCCGTAATTATCAGGGGTGTGTCGAAAACAAGAGATTATCACGCATTGTATAGTTCGTTTGAATCGATGATATTTCCCCATTTTCCTGTTTTACGGAAAAATCTCCGTAAAACAGGAAAATAACAAAACGCATAACTGCTCAGGAGCCAGAATTCAGAATTCAGGAGTCAGAATGAAAAAGCCACCGACAACATTTCAAGACTTGTTGGTATGGGAAAAGGCCCATCTGTTT
>JAZDKD010000796.1:0-5399 GCA_043803345.1 Pseudomonadota bacterium | reverse complement strand
AAAAGAGCGTTGTGAGGAACAACTGCATTTGTAACTCGACGTTCGGGAACAACTACGCTTGCCTCCTTCAGGGGGCAAGCTTTTAGCCCCCCCTATGGGGGGCAAAGAGAAAGCCACGTGCTCTGCACGTGGATATTTACTCTTCGGAATTTAAAGAAAGACCGTTAATTTCCTCGCTTCCGGCTTTGCCACATTTATGGGGACAGGGAATGACAAATCAAGAAAACCAAGGCCAAACTGAAAAGAGCAAGTTGGACTTCATTGTGGATCATCGTTGGATCTTGGTGAGCGTCATTGCAATTCTCACCGTGATACTGTCAGTCTTCATACCAAACGTGGAAAAAGACCCGACCCTAAAATCGGTGCTGGTCACAACGTCGCCTTCTTTCATGGAATATCAGGAATTCCGAAACTATTTTGATGACGACGAGTATGTGGTCATTGCTGTGAAATTAAATAGTCCGGTGGGAGAATCGGGCAACTTGGCGGCCATAAGCAAGATCACAAATCATATAGCAAAAATGGATCACATTGCGGATGTGTTGAGTTTGACCAACCTGCGCATGTATCAAAAACGGGGGGAGCAATTATCCAATCAACCCGCGGTCACTGACCAGGATGGGGTATTCCGGTTGCTCGAAGCTCAGCAATTGGAAAAAATCCGAAAAGCATTGCCAATCCTTGATCTGTTGGTTTCTCCAGATTACAA
This sequence comes from Pseudomonadota bacterium, assembly GCA_043803345.1. Lineage (GTDB taxonomy): Bacteria > Desulfobacterota > Desulfomonilia > Desulfomonilales > Desulfomonilaceae > CAJBEZ01. The sequence continues at coordinate 4,690 of JAZDKD010000796.1, read as the reverse complement.
GACTGCTGGTGTACTTGTCAGAATAGACGAACGCTGGAAATTTGATCATGAGATAAACAAGAAGGTCCTATCAGAGGTCTCGCGAGTTGTGACCGAGAACGTTCCGGCAGGGGCTACCTTTCGGATCGTCGGACAGGCCGAACTTAGGCAGGCTATCCTAAGGTACACACTGAAGACTGCTTTGATTTTCGGGATATTGTGCACGCTCATTTGTATAGCTGTGACAGGTTATGTCTTCAGAAGTCTCACGGTAACCACCGTCACTATGGGTATTCTGGGGCTTTGTGTCCTCTGGGTATTGGGGATTATGGCAGTGCTGGAAATTCCTCTGAACGCTACCACAAGTCTCTCCTTTGGGTTGATTCTTATAACCACCCTCGAAATGGTTATTCATATGGTTACTAGGTATAACCAATTTCGGGAGACGATTCCAGACCGGATCCTAGCGGTCAAGCAAGCGCTTGCATATCTTTTTCGCCCCTTCTTCATTGCTTCAGCGACTACCGCTGTAGGATTCGGTTCCTGCATGATCACATCTATTCCAATGGTATTTCAATTAGGTCTCATAATGTCATTGGGAGTTACCATTTCTTTCTGCTTGGCCATGATCCTAATTCCCACCATTATCATTTCCCTCAAGTCAATGGATGTTCAAGTTGAAGACAGCACAGGGAAGGGTGGGTCTTCAAGAATCCTCGAATTCGTCATGAATTCGATCAGGAGGCGTCATACTCTATACACGGTAGTTGGTTTCGTTTTGATTGCGGTACTGTTTTCGGGAGCCCCCCTGATTAGGTCAGATCCTCAGATCCTGCATCAATTGGGTGAATCAAGCATTGAGGTGAAAGATATCAGATTCGTAGAGCAAAACCTTGCAAGCATACATTCAATCCAATTAATGATTCAATTGAGAGACGGAGACTTTAAGAAACCTGAAGCCTGGAAAAAAGTTCAAGAACTTGAAAATCAACTTCTTGAAATTCCACAGGTTGTGGCCACTGATTCACTTCTATCGTTGCTCGAATATGTTCGCAGTTTGACGAGGAAGAGTTCCGACGCGGGAACGGAAGATTTGTTTGAGAACCCTAAGATACTTCCGCAGATCCTTTTTCTGACTTCATTTACAACAGAGGGAAAGCGACTAGTACGCAAACATCTGGACAATAACTGGGCTCGACTAAATATTACCGTCAGAGTCAACAACGAATCTTCTGTGCCCCTCATGCAGACTGTAAAAAGAGTCGAATCAATCGCCAAAGGGGTCATGGGAGAGGATGTTCCGATTACGGTGACAGGGGAATTGGTGGTAGTGGGAGCACAGGGTGAAGACCTGATCAATTCGGAAATCAAATCTATGTTTGTAGCTGTCGTTATAATAACAATATTGATGATGATTCAAATGGGAACTCCTTTGTTTGGCGTTATAAGCTTGATTCCGAATGTTCCGCCTGTAGCGGCTGTTTTTGGAATTATGGGGTACTTCGGGATACCGCTGGACGGTGTAACTGTTTTTGCCGCTACAGTAGCTGTGGGTTTGGCTGTTGATAATACAATCCAGTTTGTAGCCCAATTGAAAAGAGAAATTAGACTCAATCCAGGCCTGGACGTCGAAGAATGCCTGTTCAAGGCGTACAGCCTGGCGGCCAAGCCGATGACCTCATGGTCAATTGTGACGCTGTTAGGTTTTCTCGCAATGCTGGCTACTCCATTTCAAGCGGCTGTCTCTTTTGGCATTCTTGTATCATCAGCAATCGCCATGGGGATCTTTGGCGATCTGATCTTTATGCAGTCGATGATTCTGACTTTTTCCGGCATTAGAAAGATCATTTCAAGGGTCGCTCAAAAAGAAAATATTCGTTCAGGAGGTTTGGAAAATCCTCTATGAATGGGAAAGTTCATTACTGGATAGTCTGCGACGCAGTATCCTACATAAAGAACTATGGCACACCTTTACAGAAGAAGGCATTGCAGTCTCTCGAACTAGCTTATGGCCAACGTAAATCCATCGAGGAAATTCCTGATTTTGAGACCGCAGTCGAGCGATTGGCGGGTTTTGAATCCTGGCACACAGACAAGTTTGGTGACTTGTCTTTAAGAATACCGGCACTACCGTGGAGAACCAAACGAAATTTGACCGGCCTTTTCGGCCACCGGTTTACGGCCTTTAATCATTTCATCAACCCATTCCCGGATGGCGCCAAACAGTGGTCAACCGGATGCGGTTATTCATACAACTCATCTTCAATGAAGGGTTTTGATGTCTACGTCGTAAAGGGAATATCTGACTATCTTAGAGGGTTGGTGGATGAAGATAATTCACTGGTCCTGAATAGAATCAGACCAGCGTGGACCAAGGGGCTTTCTGAGTGGAGGGACAACTTCGAACACGAAATTGTCAACACCACCTTTGCCCCATGGAGTGTACTTGTCAAATTCTACTATGCGTACTTTCTTTATGACCAAAATGAACCACTAGAGGTCAGAGGGCCAAATTCTCACCTTGTAGGCCTTCAACTTCTTGGGCCGGTCTTTCACGCCATCGCTGACGCTTGCTCGCCTCAACATGTCAGACCTGCCCTGGGATTTGGGCATCAGGCGTGGGAAAATTATGTCCAGACCAGAGTTTACGCCCGGGAAATTAACGTCAATCCTGAACTAATAACAAAAATTATGGCCAATGAGCCGTTTAATATGGCGCTAACGGCATCAGAAGGTAAACTCAAGGGCCGATTCGATGTTGAGTCTTTTGTTTACCAATTGAGCGTAAAGACTGCGGAGACGTTGAGCCGATCAACTTCCTCGACCTGGAGTGAGCTATACAAGGCAGGTGAGAATTTTTGGAAGTACTATCTGACGGGAAAGCAGGTTCAGGACGATACCATGTATTTGTACAATCAGGCAGTCGCAGGTACGGTTTATGCCCTGGAAAAAGCATACAAGGACCTAGAGAACCTGGGCTTTTTTACACATGATGGCATGCCGCGAGACCCTGCAAACTTGCCGTGTCTCAAACGCATACAGGACAGTGGGATCGTAATGCCCTCCAAGGGGCTCTTTCAAGGTGATTTGCCCCCGGAAGAAACAAGGCCGGACCCGTTGCGAAAAGCATCTGAAATCCTTGGCTTTGAGCCGTCAAGAGATTCTGGTCTACAAAAACTCATCGATGAATTTGAATCTCGTTTCTCCAAATCAGGACGACATTATCGCAAAGGCAGAGAGTGCGCGAGTCTGCTGGATAAAATAGAGAGTCTAGTTGTCCAAGAATTTCAGCTTCGAGATAGACAGGAAAATAGTCCATTCTGTCCATTGCGACTTGTTGAGCAGATACCTGTTAATTCTGATGTGAGCGCTCATTTCGGGGTCGAAACTTTCAGATTGCCATCACGAATGGAATGTAAAGATTCAAATCTATTCTCAGATTATATCAACAAGCTCGATGAACACTCAGATGTGGCTCACAGACTTGAATTGACGGTGTCCGCAGCGTCCCTGACTTATTTCAAAACTACATGCGAGTTACACGAATCTCGATCCCGGAAAATAGATGGCTTGATCGATAGTCTTCATCAGGAACGCGATGAGACAGATTCTCAGAAGACGGCTAGAATTGTTACTAAGGCAATAGTTGAGGAAGGAGGAAGCCTTTTTCAGAAAGCAGTTTCTGTAGTTCAGGAATTCCTGTCGTTATTCTCAAGGGTCCCGGCTATGGCAATGGCCACGGCCGTTGCAGTGGTTCTTGTCTTGATATTGGTATTGCCTTGGGGTGGAAAACTGCCGGTTATGGGCCTGAGTGGCGAAGCCTGGGATGAATCAGGTTTTCCTGCGCCCACGCCAAAGGGGCTGAGACTAATGTCCCCTGAAGTGGAAAGAGTGACACCCGAAGTTCTCGAACCAAAGATAGCCATGATACTTTATTTCGAGGACTTTCCCCAACCGCCAAAACAGGATTGGATCAACCAACTTTATGCCGATCTTAGGCCCGATGAAAATCTCAGGAAAAGATTCTATTTCATTCCACCTCGAGACATAGAACAGGCTGTCAGAAATGGCGCCATAAAAACCGACTCTAGAGATAAAATGCTCGACAGCCTGAGAAAAAATCTCGGAGTATCCAACGCTCTAATCATCAAAGTCATTAGAGTAAGTGAGGGATTCAGGTTGGAAGGCGAGTTTGTTAAGATCGAAGGCGCTCAAATACTTCGCAGCAAATCTGAAAATCCTTTTGGGGAGTCGGGTCTACCGGTCGAACTAAGGAAAACCGTGAATTTTTTACTGAGTGAGAGCGCTAATTAAAAGGGAGGAACAATATCAAATGTCAGCTAATGGGATAAAATGCCTGGTAGCAATCGTATTGTTGAGCTTGTTTTGTTTCAGCGAGATATCTCAGGCGATGACAGCAAAGGAAGTAGTTGAGAAAGCTCAAAAAGGTCAATTTGGAGAATCGGTTCGCGCATCTGTCCAAGTTGAAACATTTCAGGGAGATAAGAGAGTTTCACAGCATTCTCTCTGGGTTATGGCTCAAATCGAAAAAGATGAAAGCGCCATTCTTTTAGACTTTGTCGAACCTGAAGATTCAAAGGGTGTTCGAATACTTTGCAAGATTAAGGCTGAACAAGATCCAAAAGGTTACATGTATCTTCCTGCGACTAATGAGACTTTCCCTGTAGACGTCCAGGATCCGGGTACTGAT
>JAZDKD010000795.1:0-3505 GCA_043803345.1 Pseudomonadota bacterium | reverse complement strand
AAAAGAGCGTTGTGAGGAACAACTGCATTTGTAACTCGACGTTCGGGAACAACTACGCTTGCCTCCTTCAGGGGGCAAGCTTTTAGCCCCCCCTATGGGGGGCAAAGAGAAAGCCACGTGCTCTGCACGTGGATATTTACTTTGCTGTCATAAGTTTTAGATGAAGCCCTGTCCTGTGCGTCAATTCTCTTCTTGTTTCGGTCAGGGCTCCAGATCTAAAACCTGAAAAACAAAAGGTAAATCATGTTCCGAACGTTGTTATGAACTAGACATGATTTGTCCCATTGACCGTTGAAACCACTTGGTGATTTCTTCTGTAACCGCTGGAATTAAAGCCAACCCAATAACCACGCTCCATTCTGTGAAACCGAGCGGTCGGGTGTTGAAGATAGGATTTAGAAACGGCGTGACTACCGTTACAAGGAGAAGCGCTATTGATATCAGTAATGCCCATACCATGTAACGATTAGAAAACACCCCAATTGTAAATACAGAGAGCCGGTCGGAGCGGACAGTGAAAGCACGGAACAACTCACACATTGACAGTGTGACAAATGCCATGGTTTCAGCCGTGGCAACCTCTACTCCGCTCCAGTTGTATTTGAACAGAAAGACAAAAGGACTAACCCCGGGGGGAATAGAGCCGGTGGACTGCAAATGCCAAAACAGGCCCAGAGCGAAAGCTGTTAGTGTCACTCCAGTCTGAGCAACCGTTTGAATCATTATACCCGTACGCATTGGACCGTGAATAATTGGTTCCGTTTTGGGGCGAGGGGGATGCCGCATCACGTCTGGCTCACCTTTTTCTTTGGCCAGAGCTAGGGCCGGCGTGCCATCAGTCACTAGGTTAAGCCATAAGAGTTGAATTGCCGTTAGCGGGCAAGGAAAACCAAACAGAGTGGGCAGGAAGATGATCATGATCTCCGCAACATTTGATGAAAGAAGAAAAAAAACAAATCTCCTGATATTGGCGTAGATTATACGTCCCTGTTCCACAGCAGCCACTATGCTGACATAGTTGTCATCCGTGAGCACCATGTCAGCGGTCTCTTTGGCAACGTCAGAACCGGTTATACCCATAGCGATCCCAATGTCCGCACGCTTGAGAGCCGGAGCGTCGTTCACGCCATCCCCGGTCATGGCGACTACTTCACCGCGTTGCTTGAGACCATCTACGATACGCACTTTGTGTTCGGGATTGACCCGAGCAAAAATGTCTGTTGAGCCAAGAGCATCGATCAGCCCATGGTTGTCAAGACGGTCAAGTGCTTGGCCGTTAAGGACCCTATCATCTTTTTGTATGAGACCTATGTCTCTACCTATTGCCGCCGCGGTATCCGGGTAGTCGCCAGTAATCATGATAGTTCGTATCCCGGCTTGGCGAGCCGTGGCAATGGCTGGGAGCACCTCGGTTCGCGCAGGGTCTATGATACCGACAAGCCCCAAAAACACCAGTTTGCTCTCAACTTCTCGTGGAGTCTCGACGTCAGGAGGCGTGTCGGAAATACGATATGAAATGGCGATTACTCGAAGCGCCTGCCGTGCCATTAATTTGTTGGCGTTCACAATCTGTTCTCGGCGATCGTCGCTCAGAGGCTCGGTCTCCCCTGTGATTCGAATGTAATGAGTGCATAAGCCCATGATTACGTCCGGGGCTCCCTTACAAGCCGTAATATAAATGTTTTGGTTCCGGTCGGCGTCATTTATGAAAGGGAAGACGGAAACGCTGTCATTGGGATTGTCCATCTGGTGTATTGTGGACATACATTTTCTTTCGGATTCGAAAGGGATCTCAAATATTCTCGGATATGTCCGGTCTAGTTCATCCTTGTGAGCTCCAGCCTTTTCAGCGCCCACCACAATTGCGCCCTCGGTTGGGTCGCCGACCATTCGAAAGGATGGACCTTCCTCCTCATCGGAAGACTCCAGGTATGCGTCCGAGGCAAGAGTCCCTGCCAATAAGGCGCTTACGGCCCCAGGATATTGAGTTATGTTTATCTGCTGTCCTTCCAGGCGGAATTGCCCCTTTGGTTCATAACCCTCCCCAGTGATGTTAAACATGTGATCATCAGTCCACAGACGTACTGCGGTCATCTGATTTTGGGTGAGCGTGCCCGTTTTGTCCGAACAAATGACGCTAACTGATCCTAGGGTTTCAACAGCGGCCAACCTCCTCATGAGCGCATGCCTTCGGACCATCTCTCTCATTCCAAGGGCAAGAGTGATGGTGACAACGGCTGGGAGGCCCTCCGGAACTGCCGCTATTGCGAGGCTCACCGCAATTATGAAAAGCTCAGAAAGGACATGAGAGTATTTGCTAAGATAGACGAGGAGTCCACCGTCCGCTCCGGTGATTAACCCAAGGTTTGTCTGGTTCAAAACCGCCACGGCGAACACTAGCCCGCAAATCACCATACAGGCGTATCCAAGCTGTTTGCCGAGTTGATCAAGCCTTTGCTGCAACGGAGTGGGTTCCGCTTCAAGCGTGCTAAGCATTTCGGCGATCATACCCATCTGTGTTTGCATTCCTGTGGCCACGACTATTCCGCTGCCACGTCCGTAAGAAATAAGAGTTCCCATGAAGGCGGCGTTTCGTCGATCTCCTAGAGGAATATCTTTTTCGAGAACTTCTTCCGCCCGTTTATTTACAGGCACGGATTCTCCAGTTAGAGCCGCTTCTTCTATCCGGAGGTTAACCGTTTCAACCAGCCGTAGATCCGCCGGCACATAATTCCCCACCTCCATGATCACGAGGTCGCCAGTTACAAGTTCCCGACTCGGAATAGTTATCCTTGTGCCGTCACGGACCACCGTAGAGTTAGGCGCCGCCATCTTCTTCAGCGCAGCAAGGGCTTCCTCTGCCTTGGATTCCTGGATAACGCCGATGATTGCGTTTAGCAGCACGATTGCCATTATGACGGAAGCCTCGAGGTAATCTCCCAAGAATGAGGAGACTAGACTCGCGACAATGAGCATCATCACCACAAAATTCTCAAACTGAGCCAATAAGAGACGCCAGAAAGGAGGCCGAGGGGCTTCCTTGAGCTCGTTGTAACCTAATTCAGCAAGCCGTCGAGCAGCCTCTTTTGCGCTCAGACCCCTTGTGAGATCAGCGCCAATAGTCCGAGCGGTTTCTTCTGCTGATATGGTGTGCCATGCTTGTTCCAAACTTTTGTCCGTTTGATTCATACGGTCTAACCTCCAAATAGCTGATATGGGTGTTCCAGATTCAGTATTCTGAGATCAGATTCTGGTCAAATTAATGATGGAACCTGAGTCAATGTGTTCCAGCACGCTGGATGGCTGTTGCGGATTAACTACCCTGTTGGTCGTATTCACCATGTTAAAAAGTCTCTATCCTAAGCTTTAATTAGCCTTAGAAATCCACGTCCTCTGGACGTGGTCAGAGTCTGAAGGCTATGCCGGAAGACAGCCCATCTGCTAACTCTAGAATTCAAGTTGTTCCCGCAACTTCGAAAACAGGAGAAGCAGATGAGCAGGTTTC
>JAZDKD010000794.1:0-11216 GCA_043803345.1 Pseudomonadota bacterium | reverse complement strand
AAAAGAGCGTTGTGAGGAACAACTGCATTTGTAACTCGACGTTCGGGAACAACTACGCTTGCCTCCTTCAGGGGGCAAGCTTTTAGCCCCCCTATGGGGGGCAAAGAGAAAGCCACGTGCTCTGCACGTGGATATTTACTTGAAGCAGACTTTTTTGGAAAATTTTGTCGAGGAATCTTGATGCGGGTTGACAGAAAGGAAGCAGAAAAAAATCTTGCTAAAAAAGGCTTTGTCAAAGACGATTCTGGAAACCACGTATTTTACAACTGCTATTATCAGGGTAAAGACACAGGAATAGCAACCTGTGTTTCACATGGATCGAAATACTCCGAGATTGGACCTGATATACTTAATAGTATGAAAAAGCAACTGAAATTGGATAAAATACAAGAGGTTAAGGATTTATTGAATTGTCCTATGACGAGAGAACATTACTTTAACGTGCTAAAAGAAAAAGGATTATTAATTTAATTTGGAATTAGTTTTCCGGTGAATGGTGATTCATAAGCTACGGCCTATTTGTGAGTTCCCGATTCCTGCACAAAGGTTCCACTAAACATCGACGTCAGGAATTGCCTTAGCATGTCAACTTCCTTGAGAGCTTCTTGGTATATTATCATGTCACCGTTGAGTTTCTTCTCCAGCGTCATGACCTCTTCGTTAACCGGAATTTTCCTTCCCTCCCAATTTTTTGTCAATTGCCTCATGTCGGCTAACTTGGAATCAGTCTGCTTTTCTTGTTTTTTGATCAATTCTGTTTTCTGGATTATTTCAGACACTAATTGTTGTAAGGCTTTTGACTGTTTGGCGACTTCATCAATTTTTCTCTTCAAATCAGCCACAGCATATTTAGCTTCTGATTCCGCCCCTACTGCTTTCGCTGGTCCCGATTTCACGTCACTTGCGCCGGCAGCGGCTTTCAAGAACATCGTAGGCGCTGCCCGTTCCTCTGAAATATTTTGACTCAAATACTTGACCGGACCTGAACGTTTCTGGCCTTCTGGAAGGAAGAGAGTATTTTCAGCGATCCTACTATTAGGTTCTAAATCTGTTGGTTCCATTTTCTGCCGAATAATGAATCTTAACTTCATGACCTGTTCTGAGAGTTCCTCGGCTTTAACCATGGCGTTTTCGAACGCTCCCAGTTTGTTCTCATTCCCTTGCGTCAATTTCGCCAATTCTTTTTGTAACAGTTGCGCCTTATATCCCAGCAAAGCCTGCCCACCTAAGATATTTATTCTGGTCTCGTTGTCCAATTCTCCTAAAGAAGCGGATTGAGTTCGATCGGGACTATACGCGGTAATGGGAGAACATTCTTGTATTTGCTCCAACTTGCTGTCTATCTCTGCCAACTTGCCGGCAAGTAAATTAACCTGCTGCCTGTAATTCCAACTGAGGTCAACCTGGGCTTCCAAAACTTTTCGAGCGCTTTGCATAAACCAACGCAAGCTGGAAACCATAGCGACGCTGGCTTGAGGGTCCGTCGCTTGTTGCTGACTTAATACGTTTTCAGGAATTAACACTGAGGACAACATTGCTAAAAAAATAGCTATAAATGAACGGCGCATATTAATTCTCCACGTGCGTCTTATCGAAGCATATTAGCTCAAACAGATCCAAAAAGTACCGTCGAATTCCCCAAAAGAAGACATAGCCAACCTTCTTCTGATGCCCGACCGGATTTCTTCAATTCAGTCGACAGTAACTCCCAGAGATTCAATGCACGAACTTTGTGATCAATTACAGTTATAGAGTAATTCTTATGATTCTGAAACCCCTAATTATATTGGTACAATTTAACAAATAGCATGTCAAGTATTATTTCTTGTGTCATTGATTTATGCATGTTTTTCACATCAAGACGATGATGAAGGGGGCTTTCAATTTCCCTAAAGAATTAGCGTAAAAAACAAAAGTCTCGAATTGGATGCCATGGCTCAGGGATTAATCCAGACGCGAGAATACCCAAACTGTTTATATGTTAACTGAACCAGTTTATTATAATATGTTGACAATTTCTTGTTTTTAATGTTATATTTATACACTAATAAAATATTAATGATCATGTTTAAATTGGTTTGAGGATGAACCGCGTTAGGCTAGGAGGGTAAATAATTGGAATTTCAGGGTATATGGATTTTGCTAGCTATGTTTAGCGCTATATTTACCGCAATACTGGCTAGACAGAAGAACAGGAGTCCGACCAAATGGTTTTGGGTGGGATTGATATTGGGACCGTTTGGGCTGTTATTATTGGTGGGGTTCTTTCCTAAGATCGAGTATGAGTTTGTCGGTCTGTATAATACCAAATGGCTGTCGAAATGAGTCTATATATATTGGGGTGAATTACGTCAGATTTGGAGCAAGTGTTTCTTATATACCCCAACTTTTATTTACATACGTTTCGCCACTTCGCCGCTCTGTTTTGCTTCCATTAGTTTAGAGACGCTTGTCCCCCTGTGACCATGTTCCTTTTTTTCTGGAGCGTTAATGCGAGAAGAGGGCCTTTTAAATGCTGTCAAGTTATTTTTCGCCGACCTACCGGTCGCTGATACGTCGTCGTCGCCAGGCCTACGGAGATTAAGCCCCGGAAGTCTTAATTGAATGCAATCACGCTTCGGCCAAGACCTCAGAGGGGAGGCCTTGCGCAGTTCCTTTTCTTTGGCTCTTTTAGCCGCTTCTTTTGACTTGAAGGGACCAGCTATGGTCGAAGGCGTTGTTTTGCCGGCCTTGATTACCCTGTACACGCCTTTTTTGTCCTTGATCACTACCCAGCTATTTCCTGACACTAGAGCATTTCCCGTGGTTAATATCAGGATGGCGGCAATGAGAAAACCTTTTAACAAATCTTCTTTGCCAAATGGAATTACGATTCTATAAGGAATATGATCGAGAGGCGACCGGGGCCGGTATTCACTAGGTCCTTCCGCCTTGGGGAGTTCAGAAGGTATAGAAGGTTCCTTGGGCGCTTTTTTCCTGTCGGACTCATCTGAGACCGATTCGAGGCGCGTCGATTCCGGAGGCGCCTCTACCGCAGGTTTGGGCTTTGATTTCCCGCTAATCTGATTTATCTTAATTTCGGGAATTACAACCTTGTGTCCGTAAGGGCCAACCAGCGCGACTGTGTCAGGATTTGTTTCTGATTGGGCTTTTTGGGAAGAATGGCTGATTTGTTTGGCAGATTGGCCATGGCTCGCGGAATTCAGTGTCAGAACCAAAAACACGGCCAAGACCAACATTAGTTTAAATGTCCTCGGAAATTGCATGTTCAAAGCCCAAGCGCAATAGCAAGCCCATCTTAATGAGCATTGCGACTATCGCAAATATTAATCGGCGCAGTGAAGTTTCTCCCTCAACTTTTCATCGTCAAGATAAATAAGAGATTTCTTGCCCACTACTTCCGTATTTTAGCATACAGAAACTAATATAATTGAGTCAATATAATTGTTGGAGCGGAATTGATTTTTTGCAGACATTTGGTGAATGAATTACCGGTGATTATGGTTGACTCCAAGACCACTGGGTATGTATGCTCTAAAGCCGCGAGAATGTCGTAGTCCCACCAAATTTAGCGGCAGTTTAGCCTCTGTGAAGGCTTGTTCGAGATAGGGCGTCTTACCCATGAGGTTCCGATGAAACATCTAATGGTCAAGTCATTGATCCTACGTTTCTCGACAAAACAAGCAAGCCATATAATTCAGGTAGGCGAAAGGAGAGAGAGTGACTCAGACAGGAGCGCTTGACCGGTTATATGAAGGAGTGATTTCGAAGGGGCTTTGCGCTGCTTGCGGCGCTTGCGTGGGCAACTGCCCCTACCTGGTCAAATATAAAGGCAAAACGGTGAAATTGGATTCATGTACAAGATCGGACGGAAGATGCTATGAGTACTGTCCGGTCGCCAGTTTCGATCCGGAGCCGATTTCCAAGGCAATATTCAATGAATCCTACGACAACGATGGAATTGGAAATTTCACCGAAGTGAAAGCTTCGAGATCAACATCAGTTGAAATTCTAAAGATAGCTCAGGGCGGAGGAACTGTAACCTCATTGATGAGCCTGGCGCTCAAGGAGGGGCTGATAGACTCCGCAGTCGTTACCTCCGGAAATGTTTCCGGTGGATACTCCGGAGGGGAAGTGGCGACTACCGTACAGGGGATAAAAGAATGCGCGGGATCAAAGTTTGTCGGGGCTCATTCTCTTGACGCACTAAGAGTCGCGCTTCAGTCCGATTTTACCAAAATCGGAATTGTTGGGCTCCCCTGTCAGGTTAGATCGATACGAAAAATGCAATTGTATGATCTGAAAGAGCAGAATCTGAAAGGACGTATAGGGCTTGTGATTGGGCTGTTTTGCAACTGGAGCTTTTCCGGGAGAGAATTCCGGTCTTTTGTCACGAGTCGGATAGGCGATAAGGAAATCAAAAAGTTCGACGTGCCTCCTCCTCCCGCCAACGAGTTCATAATCGAAACTGAAGATGGCGCCGAAAGCATTCCTTTGGACGAACTGAGACCTTTGATTCAAGACGCTTGCCATCAGTGTCCTGACATGACGTCGGAGTTTGCGGACTTATCGGTGGGCATGTATGAGGGCCGACCGGGGTGGAACACGTTGATTATCAGGAGCAGAGCGGGGCAGGAGTTAGTTCAGACCGCAATACAATCGGGGGTCATACAAACGGAGCCATTTCCTTCTGATAATCTTGCCCATTTGAGACAAGCCTCGCGAAATAAAAAAGAACGCGTTTCGCTCGTGACGCCGGAAGCAAGAGGGGGACTCCTAGCATGTCAAGATTAATTCTCGATGAGCCCGGCAAAGAGATCCTGTTTATGGGTAACGAGGCTATCGCACGGGGAGCGTTGGAAGCGGGAGTCAGGGTGGCTGCCGCATATCCGGGCAACCCTTCGTCTGAAATCATTGGCAATCTTGCCCAAGTGGCCAAAAAAATGGGTATCTACGTTGAGTGGTCAGTAAATGAGAAAGTCGCCGCCGAGGTGGCCACTGCCGCTGCAGTGTCAAACATGAACGCCCTGGTCGCGATGAAACAGAACGGTCTCAATGTGGCGTGTGATTTCCTGCTCAATTTGAACCTCACAGGCATTCGGGGCGGTCTCGTCTTGGTGGTGGCCGACGATCCTTCGGGGATCTCCAGCTCCAATGAACAGGATTCCAGATCATTCGCCAAACTCGCGGACATCCCCCTTTTGGAACCGGCCACATTTCAAGAGGCCAAGGAAATGGTTCGAGAAGCTTTCGAACTGTCAAGAAAAATACATAATTTTGTCATGGTTCGGAGCGTTACACGAATATCACACGCTCGCGGGAACGTGATTCTGGGGCCACTGCCGAAAGACTTTCCCGTTCCATATTTCGATACATCCAAACCTTTGTGCCCCATACCAACATCGATTACTCATCCCGCCCTACACAAGAGACTTGAAGCGGCGGAAGAAATTCTGGGAGATTCGGAATTCAACGAGTATTGGGGGCCTGAAGATCCTGAACTATTGGTCGTAACCTGTGGATCAGGCTGGCTTTTCTCCAAGGAAGCCATCGACCTTTTGGGCCTTCGTTCTCGCGTAGCGGTTCTCAAGGTTGGTACCACATGGCCCCTGCCAAAGGCTATCATCCTCAATCATTTGGGCAAGGCGGACAAGGTAGTTTTCTTTGAAGAGGTTGATCCTGTTTTGGAAGATCATGTGACTGAGCTTTATGCCCAGCATAACCTTGATCTTCCGCGAATGGAATTCCTGGGCAAGAACTCCGGAGTTGTCCCCAGGACAGGGGAATTGTCTCCGGATTTGGTGTTGGGGGTTCTTGGAAAAGTAACGGGCGCTACCCCAAAAATTGATGAAAACTATGCAAACCTAGCGAAAGACGCTTTAGAGAATTACGCTCCTCAACGGGCTATGGCATTTTGCGCGGGCTGTCCTCACAGAGCCTCCCTGTGGGCCATCAAACAGGCGCTGGCGCTTGACGGTCGCAATGGCGTTCTCTTTGGAGACATCGGCTGCTATGCTTTAGGGATATTTCCCACCGGATTCTCACAACTGAAAACTGTCCACGCCATGGGTTCCGGTGCAGGCATGGCATGCGGTTTCGGAAACTTTCAACAGTTTGGCGTTAATCAGCCAAGTCTGGCTGTCTGCGGAGATTCCACTTTTTTCCACGCCGTTATACCTGTCCTTGTAAATGCAGTGCATCAGAATTCCAAGTTCCTTCTTGTCATATTGGACAACAATGCGACTGCCATGACGGGGTTTCAGCCTCATCCTGGCAGCCCTGTGGACGCCATGGGAAACGCCACCAATCCAATAGTCATAGAAGATCTTTGCAAGTCTCTTGGAATCGAAACTCGGGTAATGGACCCGTTCGACCTGCAGGGATCGATTTCAACGGTTTGTGAAATGATACGGGATCAAACAAAACCCAAGGCTCTCGTTCTGAGACGGGAATGCGCTCTTGTAAGCGGCAGGAAAGGGCATTCGAAATACAAGGTTCGAATTGACGCCCAACTCTGCATAGGCGAAGAATGCGGGTGCGACAGGCTTTGTACCAGGGTTTTCAAGTGCCCCGGACTGATATGGGACCGTTTCACGAAAAAGGCCCGTATTGACGATGTGATTTGCACGGGTTGCGGGGTTTGCTCCGACATATGTCCCTCCCATGCCATAGTAAAGGAGAGCGCCTAAATGGATAAAGACCCTTACAATGTCGTGGTTGCCGGTGTAGGCGGGCAGGGCAATGTGCTCGGTACCCAGTTGTTGGGAGCGGTACTTGTTGATCAGGGATACAAGGTTACTATCGGCGAGACTTACGGCGCTTCTCAACGAGGTGGGTCGGTCATGAGCCACATGAGGGTCTCCAAAACAGACCAATACGGCCCATTGATTCCACCGCGATGCGCCGACCTTGTCGTAGCCCTGGAGCCCACCGAAGCTGTGCGAGTCCTGGCCCAGTTCGGTAACAGGGACACTATCGCAGTTGTCAACACCAGGCCAATATTCCCGATCGACGTCACATGCGGAAATTTGCCTTACCCGGAAAAAGACGCCCTAATGGCAAAAATAATAGCGCTTTCCAAGAAGACCTTTTTTCTGGAAGCAACGGAGAAAGCCCTCGAACTCGGAAACCCCATTCTCGCTAACATCATTATGATTGGGGCAGTGTCAGGAGCAGGCATTCTTTCGATAACGGAGTCGGAACTGGCCAAGGCTATTCGAGAGAATATTGCGCCGGACAAGGTCGATGTTAACCTCAAAGCCTTCAACATAGGTAAAGAAATGACCGGATGTAAATGAGTGAAACAATGCTTGATGAAATAAAAAAGGAACTTGTGCGGATAGTTGGTTCCGAGAGAGCCACTGATCTGCCTGAGCATCTCGTCACTTATTCATATGACGCCTATACCGAGGAGCGGCGTCCGGACATTGTTCTATTCCCTTCAACAACAGAAGAAATATCCTCCATTATGAAAGTGGCCTACAGGGAATCCATACCAGTGACCCCCCGTGGAGCCGGAACCAATCTGGCCGGTGAAAGCGTCCCAATCCAGGGAGGAATAGTCCTATGCCTAACCAGGATGGACAAAATACTCTCTATCGATGTTGAAAGTCTTACTGCCACCGTCCAGCCGGGCGTAATAAATCTCGATCTCCAGCGGGAAGTTGAAAAACTTGGCATGATGTATCCGCCTGACCCCGCTTCATGGGCCGTAGCCACTATGGGCGGCACAGTCGCCACCAACGCCGGCGGGCCCCGCACACTGAAATACGGTGTAACCAAAGATTATTTACTGGGTCTCACCGTGGTATTAGCTAACGGCGATGTGCTCAAAACCGGGGGACGCACACTTAAAAACGTTACCGGGTACAACCTCACAACCTTAATTTGTGGTTCTGAGGGAACGCTTGGCGTAATATCGGAAATTATAGCGCGACTTATTCCAAAACCGCCGGCCAGCCGGACCATTCGGGCTGATTTCATGAAGCTTGAAGATTGCTCCAACGCTGTTGCAGCCATTATGGCCGGCGGGTCAGTGCCGGCTTCTCTGGAATTGATGGATCAATTCGTGGTCAAAGCCGTAGAAAAGTCCTTCAATCTTGGTCTGCCGACAGACGTGGAAGGAATACTTCTCATTCAGTTGGACGGGACAGATGAAACACTGGGACGGGAAATAGATCAGATTGAAAAGTCTCTGGTTGACAACAGCGCCACAAACATAATTGTAGCGAAAGACTCAGCCGAGGCTGAGAAATTGTGGTTGGCCAGAAGAGCGGCAGGGCCTGCTGTGATGCGCATGAGGCCTAATATAATAACTGAAGACGTGACAGTCCCGGTTTCTAATCTCACCACAATGATCAGGAAGGTGAATGAGATTGGCGAACGTCATCGGATTCAAGTCGGTATCCTCGCTCATGCGGGCGACGGGAATCTTCATCCTTTGATTGTCTTCGATAAAATGGATCCTGATGAATACAAGAGAGTTCAATCCGTCTGCGAAGACCTGATTCCTGAAGCCCTTGCTCTGGGTGGAACTCTGTCCGGCGAGCACGGTATAGGGATCGCCAAAGCGCCCTTCCTGAAGTTAGAGATGGATGCGGTCGCTCTGCGTGTAATGCAGGGCATAAAAACCTATTTTGATCCGAAAGGGATTCTAAATCCCGGTAAATTTGTGTGAACAAGTTTTGTGGCATGGCCATCATTAACCGTGTCTAGCTGCGAACAAGACACAACGATGAAAGATAACAAGGTTGTGATTCCGGAATCTCTCATAGAAGATTTGCGCCATTGTTTCAAATGCGGCATGTGCCAGCAGGTGTGCCCTACATTCAAGGTAACCCGCAAGGAATACTATGCGCCAAGGGGGCGAGTTCAAATCGTCAAGCATTACCTCGAAGGAGACCTCGAATTAACGCCGACATTGGAACACATACTCACGAGCTGCATGTTGTGTGACGCATGCGCCGCTTCTTGTCCGAGCGGTGTCCGGATTGACCGTCTATTCAGGAATATGCGGATTGAACTGGACAGGTTTGGCGCCAGGAGCCTTCCCAAGAAGCTCTTGTTCTCACTTTTTCAGAATGGAGGGAGACTGAGAAAAGCTTCCCGTTTAGCTCGGATTGGTCAAAAAATCTTTGTCGATGCCCTTGGAACCAAATCCAAGATTGGCAACATCCCTCTTGCAAGGCTTCCCAAAATAAACAGCAAGCCATTTCGGCGACAGGTTCCGGAGAAGATCACGCCTGAGGGCAAAAGGTCGGGACGTGTTATTTATTTCACTGGATGCGCTACAGATCACATTTACGATGATGTGGGCCATGCGGTTCTAAAAGTCCTGGGAAGCCTGGGCCTGGAGATCCTAATTCCTGGCAATCTGGTTTGTTGCTCGGCTCCGATGTTTCTGAGTGGCGCCGTTGCAGCCTCATTGCCAAACATTTTCAAAAACCTCGATATTCTCGATCGATTGGACGCTGATGCGATAGTTGTGGATTGCGCGACTTGTGGCGCAGCTCTGAAGAAGGCAATCCCGGAGCTATTGGAAGATTTGGGTCTGGACACCGAACAGGCGAAAAGGGTTGCAGGCAGAGTTAAAGACGTCTCGCAAATCGTGTCGGAACGTCTTGATGAACTGCCAATCCAGGAAAACCTTTCTGGCGCGCGTTTGACGGTGACTTATCATGATCCTTGTCACCTCGTGCGAGGAATGGGCGTGGCCGCTGACCCAAGGAAGATATTAAGCCGAATCGGTGGAATTAAGCTTATAGAAATGGAAGGCTCGAATGAGTGCTGCGGTGGTGGAGGATACTATCAATTTGATAACGTTGACATCTCAGGAGATATCACGTCTCGGAAGAGACGCAACATAATGGCGACTGGAGCCGATATAGTTGCGACTGGTTGCCCGGGCTGTCGATTAACACTGCATGGGAACCTTTCTGAAGATGAAAATGTTGAGGTTGCGCACACTATGCAACTGCTTTCCAGATCTTTGAATACCACTCTACAGCATGAAGGCTGAAATAAGTTGCGCTGATTCGTTCAAAGAGGTTTATAGTTCATCATCAACACACAACACCAATTTACAGAGGCGCCTTCGGGAAGCCCCTTTTCCAGTGACGTTCAGACACAAGGAGGAGAAAGATGTTGTTAAATTCAAGGTTCGGATCGGTTGGGCTCGTTTTGGGTCTGGTGGTGGTTATGGTTTTTTCCATTGCCGCGATGCCGTCATTCGCGGAAAAACCAATTACGATCGGAATGATCGACTGTTATTCCGGAGGGGCCGCAGCTTATACCAAACCTGCTCTTACGGCATGGAAAATGGTAATTGACGAATTCAACGCAAAAGGCGGACTGAACGGCCGAAAAATAGAGCTTATCATTAGAGATGACAAATTTAAGCCGGACGAAGCGCTTTCGCATGCCAGAGAATTGGTTCTGAAAGAAAATGTTGATTTCTTGGCAGGCACGATCAACAGCGCTTCCGGTCTTGCAGTATCCGAATACGCTAAACAGAAAAAGAAACTTTTTATAATACACGTTTCGCGTTCCCATCGTATAACCGGCGAGAAGGGTCACAAATACGTATTTCGAGGTTGTCCGAGCGCCGATATTGAAGGTCTTGCGGGAGGCGAGTTTGCGGCCTCGATGCCTTTCAAAAAATGGTACATCATCGGTGAAGATTACGAATATGGTCATTCCATAGCCGATAATTTCTGGAAGGGCCTGACAAAGAACAAGCCTGATGTGGAAAAGATTGGGGAAGCATGGCCCAAAGTCGGCGAAACAGATTATAGCCCATATATGTCAGCTCTGGCCGCGACAAAACCTGATGCCGTTTACGTGGCTTTCGGGGCTTCGGGTGTGCTCGCTTTCAGCAAACAGGCCAAGCTTTTTGGCTTAACCGAAAAATTCCCGTTGTTTGCCTTTGCTTTTGCCGATTCAACTGCGCCAATGGTATTGAAAAGCGATATGCCCACAGGAATTTACGGCGGTTCCAATTACCTGTGGTATTATCCTGACACGGCTCAGAACAAAGATTTTGTCGCCAAATACCTTGAGTTTACTACCAAACTCGGAGAACCGGACAAGTACCCGTCCGGTGTCGGAGTTTTCGCCGGCTATTGCTGCGCCAAATTCCTGACAGAAGCAATCGCGAAGGCTGGAACAACAGATACGGAAAAGGTTGTCGCGGCTCTGGAAGGTTTGACCATTGACAC
>JAZDKD010000793.1:0-2481 GCA_043803345.1 Pseudomonadota bacterium | reverse complement strand
CAAGCCTGGACTTTTTCATAATAACCTTACCCGTTATGTCAAACGCTTAAGCGCCTTTAGCATTTGAATTAAAAGATGTGAGATTCCCCACTTGTCAAAAAACAAAGCGTTCTCAATATAAACCAAACGGGGCGCTGAGTCTAGCAAACAGCCCAAATTCAAACGGTTCACCGTTCCATTCTACCTTTGAGAATTTCCAGAAGCTTTAGATTTGAATCTAAAACCTCGGCAGATTCCGAAGAATTCATGCCAGTTCCCCGAAGAACCATTTCGGCTTTTTCATAAGTTGCGAGATTGTCTGGAGTGTGAGTATCTGTATTAATAACCATTTGAGCCCCAGCTTCACAAGCCATTCTAAAAACATGCCCATTTGTAAGACTGTGGCCAAGTCTGCATGTTATCTCTAGGAAAACATTTTTCTCCCTTGAAGATACTGCGTCCTCCATGGACATCAGACCCGGATGAGCTAAGATGTCGGCTCCCGCGTTTATGGCCGCATGATTGGTTCCCGGCATCACTGGCTCCACAGGAGACTCTCCGTGAACGATGACTAGCACTACGCCAATCTTCCTCGCCTCTAGGACCAATTGCTCAATCTGCGAAGGAGGCGCATGTGTGATTTCTACGCCAGGAATTACAAACAAGGTTTGATGTTTGTTCAATTCTCGGGCAACGCGGATGATACGAGGCGCAACGAAATCCAAGTTTGAAGCATCGACATGATCTGTCAATCCTATAGCCCTATATCCAATAACTTGCGCTCTTCTGACAAGCTCACTAGGAATTAGAACTCCATCACTTAAGATGGTATGGGTGTGGAAATCTATCATTTGTGATTACTCCTTTCAAATCTGCCTATGAGACGTCCTGACAAAATGCGTCCATACAATATAGTGCGAGTCACACGGCAAATATCTTCTATAGAGATTTGGTAATTTAGTTGGTTAACCCAATTTGATCTCAGTTGTTCAACCTCTAGCAAATTATCATACCAAACTAAAGTTCAGGAGAAAAAAGCGAATTCATATAACCTGCTATTTGGATGGGGGTTAGTTTCAAGAACCTTTATTTTTTTGGAGCTTAAATGTTTTTTCCGCTCATGAAGGTCTGGCCTTTTTCACTCTTTTTCTGTTAACTAAAAGATGACAATTTATACGGTCTGATCGAATTGATATTTGTTTGGAGGCAATAATAATGTGTGGCATAGCTGGATTTCTTAGCAACCAAGAATGGAAAGTCGACATTGGATTAGAATGGATTAAAGAAGCTCACGGTTCCATTTTTAAAATTGTCAACGAACGTAAAGATTTCAAAAGGTTGCGAGATCCCATAAATAGGATGATTAATAACTTCGACCAGTTAATGAGGTTTTCTTTTCATTTTCAACTTGTTTCTGATTCTAAGTTTTTCGCCCTGGTTGAAGATCTGGCCATTTTGATGCAAAAAGCGGTTAGCTTAATGTCTGACGAACCTGCTTCCGAATTGCATGAGGCTCTTCGTCAGGAATTACTCGACTTCATATGGCAAATCAGGGCTGAAGTCCTAGACAATGTTACAAGAACTGACCATATCATATCACCACATCTTTCGAGCCTCGGAGCAAATCGGTCTCGATTGTTCGTGGCGTGGTCTATTGAAAGGATTCTCGAAAATATCGACAGATTAGAAGTCCGGGGTCGAGACTCTGCAGGTGTTTCAATTCAGTGCCTCATAGACCGTGAGTCTTTAGACTCTAACAACATAGGACCCGGCGGGCTTGGATATGTTTTTGGAAAACGTTCCAGATTGGAAGGAGGAGTCAAAATTGTCTATCGTGGAATCGACCTCGATTCCAGATGGTTAGTGGTAACCTTTGTTTACAAGGTTGCGAATCTAGTGGGTCATCTGGGTGATAATACGCGACTCTTGAGATCCGCCATCAGAAACGACCAAGAATTGTGGAAGTTGGCTAGGTTTATAGAAAAAATAAATATACTCGCCCACACTCGTTGGGCCTCAAATGGAATCATAAGTATTGCGAACTGTCACCCTGTGGATGGTGAATTGTTTGCAAATGAAGATAATGAATCAATCTATGACAGGGAATGTCAGTTCGTCTTGAACGGTGATGTCGACAACTATCACGATCTAGTTGAAAAAGCCGTACATCAAAAGGGTTTCCAAATTGATCCCTCTGTAACAACTGACGCAAAAATACTTCCTTTGTTCTATCGTCTGGGAACAAACCTCTCCAAACCAGCAGTCATAAGATTTGCCGAATTGATGAATAGTTGCGAAGGCTCACTGGCTATAGTCATGCAAAACCCGCGGTCTCCGCACGAACTTATAATGGGGCAGAAAGGGAGTGGCCAGAGTCTTTTCGTGGGAACGCCGGCAGACGGTTTCATCCTAGCCTCAGAGGTTTATGGGCTCGCTAACTGGACCAGAAGTTGCCTAGCCCTCTCCGGTCTCGAAAAAAGTGGAACTGAAGTAACAATTTCA
>JAZDKD010000792.1:0-2055 GCA_043803345.1 Pseudomonadota bacterium | reverse complement strand
ATATTTTGCTCCTACGAAATCAGCGAAAGCTTTCTCAAACCGTTCTATTGCAGGCCCCGTGGTAAGCCAATCGGAACGCAAGACTTTAACAACAGCTCTTATGTCGTCTTCCTCTATTAACTGCCGGCCATACGGTATCATGATTAGAATCTTTCTCCTGATGGCGCTACTTGATCAAATCAGCCATTTCCTGAGAAGTCAGCCACTTGGTATTGTTGTTACTGCAATAGCAGAAGCCTTCAGAAACCGGGCTCGCCCCTGGATATTTATCTGTCGTCCACCAGGGATGCGCAGGCTGAACGATGAACATATCATCGCTTTCCAGCGTGTTACGTCCTTCGTCTTCCGAGACAAGAAGCTCATGCAGCTTCTCCCCGGGCCTGATCCCAATAATCTGTAATCTGCATTCAGGAGCAACTGTCCTGGCAAGATCGGTGATTTTCATGCTCGGAATCTTAGGTACAAACACCTCTCCGCCGCGCATTATATGCAAACACTTGATAACGAACCTGACTCCTTGCTCCAGTGTTAGCCAGAAGCGAGTCATCCGTTCGTCGGTAATGGTCAAAATGCCTTTCTTGCGCTGTTCGAGAAAAACAGGCACGACACTCCCGCGACTTCCAAGCACATTGCCATACCTGACACAACTAAACGATGTACCGGACCCTCCCGAGTAGACATTGCTTTGCACAAAGAGCTTTTCAGCACAAAGTTTTGTAGCTCCATAAAGATTAGTAGGCGAAACAGCTTTGTCAGTGCTAAGAGCCAGTACCTTCTTTACATCTGAGTCCAGAGCGGCATTGACCACATTCTCAGCGCCACGGATGTTCGTCTTAATCGCTTCAATAGGATTGTACTCACAGGCTGGAACCTGCTTGAGAGCGGCGGCATGAACAACAACGTCAACACCCTGCATGGCCCGTAGAAGCCTTTGTTTGTCTCTCACATCGCCGATAAAATACCTGAGGCTGGAATGATCAAAGCCAGACATCCTCATCTCATGTTGTTTAAGTTCATCCCGGCTGAAAATTATGAGCTTCTTCGGGTGAACATCCTTCAGCATGATTTCAATGAATTTCTTTCCGAACGAACCTGTACCGCCAGTTACGAGTATTGTCTTGTCCTTCATGAACGCACCTTTCTTATTCGCATATCCCTTCCGCAGCAAACACGCTCAGGGTTCAGCAACACAGCTAACTTGAGTTTTTGCAGGTCCACGTCAATTTAGGCCAAATCGCCCAGCCCCAAGTGTTGCTCGCATACTGAATGTCAGGATTATAGCCACTGAAATCAACTTGAAACTCCAATATTTTTATCAGCACATGATGCTCTGTCTTCGGAGAGAGCATATCTACGTTCAGGTAGAACTTGCGGTTTCCAAAAGTATTGGTTGGCAGTGCGCACTTCGCAGTATATTCGCCAGGTGAAACTGAATAGAACATTTTCGCATTGTCGCTATCATCCGTGTTCTGAGAGCCATAAATAGGATAGCCATTCTCGTCAGCCACTGCTGCAAGAACACGCAAATCTCGTACCGTCCTGAAGCATGTGAAAGAAACACTTACAACCACGGATTCGGTTGAATCAAAAACAGTTTTTGTTACACCTTGAAGGTTTTCAATCCTTACCTCTGTAATTCTGAAATTGGGTGACTCGCGCTTGATGTCTCCCTCAACACGATCAGCTATTTCTGATTCGGAAGCCACAGACCCCTCTATAAGGTTCCGGTCCAGATACCTTGCAACAACTGAGTCAGTATCTGCATCCAGTACCAGTCGCCCCTGATCAATTAGAAGCGCTCTCGAGCAAAGAGTCCTTATGGCTACCATGTTATGACTCACAAAGAGCACGGTACGTCCGACGCCGGCGACGTCTTTCATTTTTCCAAGGCATTTCTTTTGAAACGCCACGTCACCGACTGCCAGAACCTCGTCAACCAGCATGATCTCTGTTTCCAGGTGGGCCGCAACGGCAAATGCCAGACGAACATACATACCACTTGAATACCGTTTAACAGGTGTGTCTATGAATTCGCTTATCTCTGCAAAATCCACT
>JAZDKD010000791.1:0-2134 GCA_043803345.1 Pseudomonadota bacterium | reverse complement strand
CAAACCTTATAAGCATAACCGATACACTTACGTTAAATGGATATTCTGTCCGTTCTGTGGAACAAAAATTGTAAAGGAGGAATAGGCTTCTCCTCCCTGTGGCAGAGACCACAGGGTGTCCGAAGCCTAACGAAATGAAACCATTAACATTGCTTGATTTCATTTGCGAGAGAACTAACTCCTTCCATTGAGTCGGCGTCATAATGAGATCGTGACGACAATCGGTCCTAGCCGTTTTTGTCATCCTGGCCACGGCGGTTTTAAGGGAAGAATCTCTTGGCATCTCCTCCTTTGGTCGGTCTTTTGAGGAGTCTTTTCTTTGTTGTAAAAACCTCTCTACTTCTATCGGGGTGAGCTGAACATCCTTGAGCGCTGCCTGCATACCTGGCATTATTCGTATAGGCCATTGAAGCCAGCCAGGACCGACCAACCAACCATCCATCCATCCATGCCTTCTTGCGGGTATGATATGGGCATACAAAGAGTCATCCCGATTGACCATCCGACTTAGCTGATGATTATCAATCTCGAACTCTTCGTCCCCTAGCTTCAGGATTAAGCCTCTTCCTGGGATAACCATGGCTACCATCGCAAGCACGTATTGTGATTTTCTAATTGAATCGATTACAGAAACAAGTTCATCGCCATTGAAGAAAGCTTCCGTGGCTAGCTCGGCGGGACAATGCCCGTCTTTCAGTCTATATGTTAAAGCAAACCAGCTCAAAAAGCGACGTTCCCGACTGGTGATTCTACCGGCGCCTTCCATGTAGTGCACTTCTCCCGGCTCATCGTAGCCGAAGTACTCATTCCTGGCCGCCGACCGTATGTCAGCTAGGCTATCGCTTGTGGCGCACCAGGCGGCTATTTGCTCTAATGTACTTGGGGACAACGTCATAATTCACTCCTCCGATATAATCACGTCTATATCGTCAAGCCATTCCCGAGCTCTTTCTTGCATCCTACCATCCTTGAACTTGAACCAGCTTTCACTTTCCTCATGGTAATTAAGCAGCACATCCTTGAAACGACGAAAACCTCCCTTACCGTTGATGGCCACCTCCAGTAATTCAGCAAGGCGCTCGTTCTATACGGTGGCAATAAAACCTACCATGTCCTCATACCCTTCATGGGATTCGACTTCTGGAATACGTTCGTAGCAGTCGGAGTCTTCCTCAATCCTGTCCTTCAGTTTCTCAGTTTCCTCATCATCCATATATTCAGAAATGAATAGTATCTCGCCCGTCTCCAAGTCAAGAAAATACTCGTTCTCAATGGGGCTATTTTCCATTGCGAGGCAGAGCTCATACAGATCTATTTTCAGTGTCGTCTTTTTCTCCATATTTTTACCCCCGTATGAGACCAGATGATTTTTCTTGATTATAATCCAAATTGGGGACATAAATGCAAACCGAATGATTCCTTTGCCGAACAGTGCCGCTTATACCATAGAACACCTAGTTTCTTGAAGTGAACAATTCTATAGATTGAGCACATGATACACTTTTCATCGAAATGTTAAATGATGGATCTTTGAAGTATTTCGATAAAATTAATCCACTCTTTCGTACAACAGTGGTGTATTATGAATTCTATTCGGCTTGGCTGCGCTATGTTTCGCGTTAAATTGACACCTTTGATTCATATAATTGATACCTTTGTCTCTCATGGTATCCCAGTATCGAATTACATTGAAAATACTCATGAAAACACTACTGTGCTAAATATTGACAGGATCACTCACAAGAATTAAACTCAAAGCCCAGCATGTAAAATAGACTTGACTATCTTCTCCATCTTGATGGAGGACAAAAGATGAAACAAAAGAGTACTGGAAATCGCTTAGTGTAGCGGTGGCTGGTGCCCTATAAATAGCAGAGAGGCATAGAGCCTTTTTGCAGAGCAGGTGGAAGTGCAAGGGTGAGCCAGCGAGGCAGCAGCTTCATTGAGGTTCTAGTTGGGATGAGTCTGTTAGCGACGATAGCAGTCGTGTTTCTGACAGCCACATCCTCAGGGCTAGATCAGGCGCGCGCCGTCGAGGGAAAGTACACCGCGGAGAGCTTGGCGAGAACACAGATTGAAGACATTAAGAGCCTACCGTATGATGACACAGGCAGTTACCCGGTGACGGTCTCTC
>JAZDKD010000790.1:0-2666 GCA_043803345.1 Pseudomonadota bacterium | reverse complement strand
TGTTATCCTCAAGAACATTGCCAAAACGATCCACGACCTTTTTTATCATTACTGGACTTATTCGCATGCCCATGTTCGGGAAAACAGTGTAAGCGGCGGTAAGCTCAATTGGAGTAACCTCCGACGATCCCAGTCCAAGAGAAAGGTTCCGCCCCAAGGGGGACTTGATTCCCATATTTCTCGCTGCGTTTATGGTGGTTTCTAAACCAACATCCATAAGCAGCTTTACGGCAACGACGTTTCTGGACAAAGCCAGCGCATTGGTCAGGTTGGTTGCCCCAATGAACCCTCCATCGGAGTTAGCTGGAACCCACTCAGGTTCACGCTGGTCAATCAGAACGGCGATCGGCTCGTCGACAACCATCGTGTTCGGACTATACCCGGACCATTCAAGCGCCGCTGAATATACGACCGGTTTGAATGCGCTTCCTGGTTGTCTCATTGCCTGGGTCGCCCTATTAAATGGTGAAGTGTCGAAGTCCAATCCCCCAACAAGCGCCAACACATGTCCCGATCGGTTTTCAATACAAATAAGCGCTCCCTGGATCGGGGGCAAAGTTCTTTGTTCGAGTGAGAGATTTTTTGTGTCGTCTTCAACCACCCTAAATTCTAACAAATCATTAATTCTGTAGACCGAACCCGTGGACAGTTTCATACTAAATTTGAGCCCACATCTCAAAGCTACCACGTATTCTGAGGACGGAGGTTCCTGATTCTTTTTTCCTTTTCTTTTCTTATTTTCCGGAGCTTCGATTACTAGCCCCTGAACTATGTCGCCAAAATTGATCGTGTTTGGAGCGTTCCCGCTCAGAAACTCCTTCGCCTCAGCAGGTTTTAACCTTTTGATCAAACCTATCGGACGCCCTTCTCGCTTCTCCCAAGCCTGGGCTCCTCTTAAAAGGGCCGCTGAAGCCGCATCCTGTCGAATGGGGTTCATGGTGGTCCAAACTTGCAAACCTTCATTATATAGACGACTTGAACCATATTTTTCGATGATTTTTTGCCGAACCGCCTCTGTAAAATATGGCGCCCTGGAAAATGGATTTGGAAAATTTTCTCTGAAAATCGGGGCTTCGTTCATGGCCTCTTGAAAATCAGTTTCGCTAATAAAATTGTTTCTAAGCATGCTATTTAAAACAAACTCTCTTCTACGAAGCGCGTTATCAAGATTTCTGGGAGGGGCGTACTTGTTGGGGTTTGACACAAGCCCAGCTATCACCGCCGCTTCGGCAACTGAGAGTTCGTTTGCGGATTTTCCAAAGTAAGTTCTTGCCGCGGCTTCCACGCCGTAAGCCCCTCGACCGAGGTAAATCTCATTCATGTACAGATTCAATATTTCCTGCTTAGATAGAGATTTCTCGAGCCGAAAAGAAAGAATCGCTTCACGGATCTTCCTGGAAATTTTCTTTTCTTTGGTGAGAATGAAATTCCTAGTAACCTGTTGAGTTATCGTGCTGGCGCCTTGGGAGAAATTGCCGGATTTTAAGTTTCTAACTACCGCTCTCGATATGCCTATGAAATCAACACCCGGATGAGAAAAAAATCTTGCGTCTTCGGCAGCCAGGAAGGCGTTAGTCACATTTGGAGGAATTGAGACGAGAGGAACAGGAAACCTCTTTTCCTTGTAAAATACTCCGATCACAGACCCATCAGCAGCATAAAATGTTGAAACTGTCTTGGGGCGATATGCCCTAAGATCGGGAATATTAGGCAGATCTTTAGAGAAGATAAGGTATGTGCCCAGAGCGGAACCCAGTATTCCTGAGAGAAGCCCAACCATCACCAGAACCGGGACACCAATCCATAACCATGCCATTATTCCGCTGAGAGGCTTCAAATAGGTGAATTTGTTTTTTTTGTTGGCCACAATCAATGCCACAAGGCCAAAAATTATTACAATTTTCGGCTATTTGATTTAAATAATTTGAAGTTTATGCCAGCCCAACAACCGCGTCAAGGGCAGTCCATCTGTTGGTGTCACAGAATAAACCGACAAATCGTCACAATCTTTACATGCCTAATTTGACAATTATTCGAATGACACAAATGTTTTCACCGTTCAAAAAATCCGATATGGTCATATAATACCGTCAAGGTGTAGGGATTTACTGGAAGCATTATGAACGCAAATTTGGCAACTCGAAAACTGGTCGCTGTCATGCACGCCGATGTCAAAGGCTACAGTCGTTTAATGAATGAAAACGAGATTGAAACTGTTCGCACCTTGACGTCGTATAAAGAATTGCTTTCCAATTCTGTGGCAGCTCATCGTGGTCGTGTGGTGGACATGGCCGGCGACGGTTTTTTGGTTGAATTTAACAGCGTTGTCGATGCCTTGTTATGTGCAGTGGAATTTCAGAAAGAAACTGGAATCCGAAACCAGAGTTTGCCTGAAAATCGGAAGATGGAGTTTCGAATAGGCCTAAATGTAGGCGAAGTCATACAGCAAGGGCAACAAATATTCGGAGATGGGGTTAATATTGCCGCACGCCTCGAATCCATAGCGGAACCCGGTGGCATTTGCATCTCAGGCGAAGCATACGACCAGTTAAAAAGAAAACTTGAACTTGAATTTCAATTTCTGGGAGAAAAAAGTGTCAAGAATATTAGTGAACCGGTCAGGGCCTATCGGGTCGTTGTTGACGGGGAACGTAACCCCACCCGAT
>JAZDKD010000789.1:0-2345 GCA_043803345.1 Pseudomonadota bacterium | reverse complement strand
GTAAGCTTCAAGATAGCTCTTTGAACTCTTGGCGAGGATAGACTCCTCGTCACGGAATATGATGGAGCCAACTCCGGTCAGTCCGGGCCTAACTTTCACGATTTCTTCCTTAATGCGCTCTGGATAAAGAGCGAAATTTCTTGGAGTCAGAGGCCGTGGACCCACCAATGTCATGTCACCCTTGAGTAGGTTGAGAACCTGCGGAATTTCATTGATCTTGGTCTTACGAAGAAATTTCCCCAACGGTAGCACTCGGGGATCACCTTTCAGGGTTATATCGCCTGTACCCAGATTGGGGCTGTTTTCTAACATGGTGGCAAATTTGGCCAATCTGAATATTTTCCCTTGAAAACCGACTCTGGGCTGAAAATAGAATATCTTGCCCTCACCCGTGAGTCGCAACGCCAAAGCGAGAACCAGACCAAACGGTAAGAACAGGACAATCAGAATCATTGAAAACAATATGTCAATTGCGCGGATTATCATCACATACGATCGTCAAGATACTTGAATGTCTCTTTGTGAGCGAAATTACTCAAAACATCGTTGAAACACTTTACAAGATCCGCCTTGGACCATTTTTTATTATGTCGCAGTTGCTCAATGGCATAAAGAAACTTGTCCAACTGTTCGCCATTGTCGACATCGTCGATAGTGATAACACCGATATCCGCAAATTTGTCCCAAATCGGCTGTTCATTTGCCGAATAGAATTCTTCGACTTCCTTCTCGCCCGTGGTGTCGCTCGTGAAGAAATAGCAGGGCCAAATCCCTTGTTTGAGGGGTTCCTTCATCATTTGCCTTGCCTCATCCTCTGAGGCGCAAACGTATGGAGTATAGCCCCGTTCAATGAGATATTTCTCCGCTATGTCGGAAAAACTTGTTAGATTGTCTTCCGCTTTGAGCTTCGGGAAAAAGAGTTCCCTGTTAAGACCCACGAAGGATGATAGCAGGCAAAGGGCGCCTGCTTCGTCCTCGGTAATGAAATATCGCTTGACATCTGATGGAGCGGAGAAGGGTTGTCGCTTCCTTAAACGGTAATTGAAACCGTCCAGGAGACTACCGTCCGAAAACGCCACGTTCGCGAATCGGGCCGTGGAAACGGGAATCTTTGCGCTGGCTCTCATCATGAGCAGTTCCATGATTCGCTTGGAGGCTCCCATCATGTTCACAGGATCTGACGCCTTGTCAGTAGACACCGAGAAGTATTTGGAAGCGGCTCCTTTAATTGCATAGGATAGCAGTTTTTCGCCACTTACAATGTTTACCTGGATCATCCGCATGAGAGTGTAAGGGTCCTTTTCACTCCTCACATGCTTTAACGCGGAAAAGTTCAATACATAGTCATAACTATCCTGAGATTCCATAAGGGCTTCAAATTCTCGGGACCCGCAATCCAGGCAATATGTCTTGAATTCTCCGGCAACGTGCCCCAGAGAACTGCGAATATCCCGGACCAGTTCCACGAGGTTGTTTTCGCTGATGTCCACAACGTGCAAGACTTTAGGGTTCAGAGCGAAGAGCTGTTTAGCCACCGCTCGGCCTATGCTGCCTCCCCCGCCCACTACCAGGATCCTGCTTGAGGCCACCAGGCGCTTAAGGTCTGCTTCGTGAGCCGCAAGATCCTGCTCAAAGAGCGGTTTGGATCTGCCGACAAGTTTAAGAACTTCTTCCATTGGTTAGTTTTCTTTCAGGAATCAAAATATTATATATCCCCGGCCATACGCATTTGTTTGATGGTCTCAGTCCAGCCGGTTCGTAGATCGTATTGCGGAACAAAGCCCAATTCTCTTTGAATGAGACTGGCATCCACGGCTACGTCCTCAATGTACTTGGCGATCATTTCTCTTGTTACGGGCGAGCTGCGGCCCATCAAAGAAAAGCACTTCTCCGTCGTAGCGGCCACAAACGCCGCCAGTGGAACCGGAACGCTCAACTTCGGCGCTTTACGCCCAAGAGCCGAGCATATCGCCCCAATGATTTCATTCAATGATTGGAACTTCCCGTCCGACACATTGTATATGCACCCGGCCGCATCAGGGTGATGGGCCGCCAGCACTGCGGCGTTGGCGACATCTTTGTCATAGATCAGTGTCCTGCGGTTCAGCCCGTCGCCAATCGGAACGAAACGACATCTTGCCAGAGATTTCGCCAACCGAAGATAGTTTGCCTTCACGCGAGGGCCGTAAACAGCGGCCAACCGCATTACCGTGCCGATCGGTTGGCCATCTGCTCTCTTGGTATTCAAAACTAAGTGCTCGGCGGCCAACTGTGGTTGAGCATAAAAGATGTCGGGCATCAGGTCGGAATACTCGTCAAAAACCTCGCCACCCGAGGCGCCATAA
>JAZDKD010000788.1:0-4702 GCA_043803345.1 Pseudomonadota bacterium | reverse complement strand
CTCAAAGAAATTGGAAGCTGGGTGTATGGGGCTGACGCAAAGTCTGGGACAAACCATTTCGATGTTGATCTTTCTGGAAAAATTACCGTTGTGATGGGTGCTGAAGGATGGGGTATTAGGCGATTGGTTCGTGACAACTGTGACATTATGATCAAAATCCCCACAATTGGAAATGTGCCCTCGCTCAATGTCTCAAATGCTGCGACTATTATTTTGTCGGAAACCTATCGGCAGGTTTCATTCGGAAAATCTCACATTAGTGTTTAATTACGAGAGCTTGGCTAAATGTATCCGAGCTCCTCATGTCAACTAAATGAAACTTAGAATATCTCCATCCCCAAATAACTCCTTATTTGAAAGCAATCCAAAGATTGTGTTGGCTCTGGAACCAGAAAGCCAATTAGGGGTCTTTTATGAAGAGAACGTGGCTGAACCTGATAGGCATTTTTTGATCGGGCTTGCTCAAATAGCTCTTTTCGCAGTGGAAGAAAATGATCTAGAAAGAGTTGAATTTACCAATGAGGCTCGATTGGAAATCGAGAAGGATCATAAAAAAATCAGTTTGAGACCGGAACTAATAATTGTTCAATCAGTCGATGGGACAGTTGACGTTTTGGCCATAGGCAATAGCAGTATAGCCAGGAAGAATGCGCGTCTGTTGATAAAAACTCTTACCGGAAGAATTCGATTGGACGTACCCTAGTCCATAGTTGTGGATATTGATTTATAAATGAAAGAAGTGCGAAGAGAGGTTCAGAGACGATGAATAGGGTTTCAAAATGTTTTGTTTTTCTGTTGCTGATAGCCTGCTGCGCTCAAATCGCTTTGGCCGCAAATATTACGGGTCACTGGCAAGCAGCTATTATGGGACACCAGGTGAAAGCGGTCGCTGAACAAAATGGACAGAAGATTGCCGGAGTGGCGTACCTTTATGACCCTATTGGTCACAAATCGACGTGGCACTTCAAGGGGACCATTAGCGGGGATAATGTTCAGGCGGCTCACCACTCTGGACACAGGTTCACGGGAAAGGTCGTTTCTTCAGAAAAGATGTCGGGTGTTCTTGAGACCAGCAACGGGTTCCGTATTCCGCTAGATATTTATAGCGTTAGATAGGAACCTGTGTGTCTATATACAAGACTTGGCAAGAAAACGCTCCGAAGATTAGAACCATATGGTTCATGGTAGCCATGATCCCGTTAGTAATAGTGAGTGGAATTCTCTGTGTCCTTATGCTGATAATTGTTTCGCCTTTGACCGCTTATGCTTTCGTCACTAAGAAACACTTGAAACCAATTGGATCAA
Organism: Pseudomonadota bacterium; assembly: GCA_043803345.1. GTDB lineage: Bacteria > Desulfobacterota > Desulfomonilia > Desulfomonilales > Desulfomonilaceae > CAJBEZ01. The sequence goes on along the minus strand of JAZDKD010000788.1, from coordinate 3,397 downwards.
AGACTCGTGCCACTGACTGAAAACATTTTACTGATTTGCGCGGGTAACTAGTTTTGAGGATGATTTTGCCGATTTTTGTTATTGTTTTCAGCATCAGAGATGATGGAGGCCGTCAACAGTTCTTGCAGTTTTCCCCGGAGGGTTTTTCCCGATTGACCGGAAAGCGCTATGTTTGAGAGTTTTTCTATAGATTGGTTCATTTTAATTATTTTAGGATCGTTTTGAGTTAAAAGCGACCAGTTGTCAAAATAGGTCCGCTCGGTATTGCCGTTCTGAAAGAGAATTTCTATCAACTGTATAGTTCCCTGATCTGAAAACTTGACCTTAACATTCTTAACAGCCTCAAACTCATTCAAGTCGCCGGGTTCTATGTCAAGAACCGTTGAGTCATGCAGTTTATTTTGGGTCAAATTGGCAAACCTTAATGTGTCACCATTGCTGAGACTATTAACCAGAAGCATCATCGGGTCTGCAAACTTCGAGAGGTCTCTCTCTCCTTGAGCCTTGAAAAACTCTAAATCTTGACCATCGTGAATTAACGCCACAAAACTTCCATCGGAGAAAATGTCAAGATTGACATCTCCAGTCAATTTTAGTTCGAATCGGCTAGGCTTCTGAAAAATCAAGCGCCCATTTATATGGGTTTCATGTTGAAAGAGATTTGATAATCTAACCTTGTGAAAGTCAGCTTGAAATCGTCCAACTATGTAAGCCTTTTTTTCGACCATTTGTAACAACGAATGAAGATCTGACTCTGGAAGCATGTTGTTTCGTGACGCGCAAGACGTATTTAATACAATCATAGTGAATAGGATAGCAAAGGACGATAAACTTAATAAGATGTTTCTCAAACTAAAATTCACTGTTCTTTCCAGCTTCAATGATAATGATGTGTCCTCAAAGATTAAACAATTCGTCCCAATCCTCACAAGGTGAGAACCGAGAATAACAACAATTGCTCAGCATGAAAAGGGGGACATCTAGAGTGGACTGAGAAAATGAAATGATCTATCGATTTCCAAATAGTTTTGAGAATGAACCGCGAATCCCCTCACCCAGAGACAATACGTCTTGACCGATTTGCTCAAAGATGTTGGTGGGCTGGTTCTCGGTTTGGGAGTCCCTGGATTCAGTTGACTTCAAAGCGGAAGTCCTATTTTGAGGATCGCTGAAAGAATCAAGAATTGATCCCCCTATTAAGTTCCGGTTTGGCAAGGGTTGGGCAGCCGGTAGTTCAGATGACCCGCTTTGAGAATAAACCGAACTCACTGGATCGAGATGGTTTCTTTTTTCAGTGGGGTTGTTCAAGCCACGGATTGGCACATCGCTTCCTGTTGATGGAACCCTTGTCGATGTCGGATAGTAAGGACGGGCAACGGGAAGCGGGGTCTGGCTCTTCGTAGCCGGGGGGGTTGATGTTCGCCGGTTGATTTTTGGGACAGGAGATGGGCCATTAATGGGAGCCGCTTGACGTTCTTCGGGGATTACGGAAGGAGCGGTCGTGGACGACCCTCTCTTTAGCCGATTGTGTTGCGTTTGAGGATCTTTTTGCAGAGCTGTCCCAGATCCTGTCTTCTTTTTCTTGCGTGTTGAGGGAGTTGGAATGTTTTCGTCAATTTCGCCCCCTGCGGTTGGCAGACTTTTTAAATCTTCATTCTTCGATGGAAGGGACTTGTTCTGCCCACCTTCATTTTGAGGAGGTGATTCCACTGACGGTTGTAAAGGCAAAGAACGAGTATTCTTTTCCGGTGATTCTACTGATTCAGGTATTGGCGCTTGCGGACCAAGCGGCGCTTGAACCGGCCCCTTTTTTGAAGGCCCCGCCGTAACGGGAGGCGCCTGAGGAGGCAAACCTATACCCTGACGAGCGTCATATTGAAAATCCGCTTCTTTAGCAATTCGTGGATGATTAGAATCCAGCATTGACGCGCAAAATCGATCCAATTCCTTTGAGTTCCATTTCGTCTTTCCTGAAAAAAACCCTACAACCAGACCGTTCTGATCTATTAAATAGCTGGTAGGAAATCGGGGGATTTCAAAAAGGGCTTCATTTTTATTGTCGGTGACAAAATATGAGGCGCTGTCCCCAGCGAATTTTCTCCGACTCACCGAAAAAGATTTGTCGGTGTCAAAAGCTATACTGAGATTGGTAGGATGGTTTCTTAGGAAAAATTTAATTTTATCGATTGGATCAACAAGATTCAAAGCTATTATTTCAAGACCAGCGCCCGAATGTTTTGATAGCAGCGTTTCCAGAGACTCCATTTCAGAAGGCCAGTCAGTCGCGTTGATGGTCCAGAAAGTCAGAATGACTAATTTCCCTCGAAGTTGGCGCAAATAAACTCTTTGATCTTGAATAGTGGTGAAATGCAAATTCCTTACGGGTTTTTGATAGTTTAACCCATGAAAATTAGAATTTTTCAGTAGATCAACGAAAACTTCCGATTTATCCAGGTAGATTGTTCCGAAAGCCGCCTGACTTAACAGTGACAAAAGTAAAACTACGATTGCGTAGAAACGAATCATCGGCGGGCTCCGCAATAAAATATAACAAATCTATTTAATTATAAATTATAATCATAAGTATTTCAAGGATTTTATAATGAACACATACTTGCTTTTTCATGCCTTACGCGATATAACGCCAATCGTCTGGGGCGGCAAGACGATCGCCGGCGCAAACAGCGCGGGAGGAAAGTCCGAACTCCACAGGGCAGGATGCCGGGTAACACCCGGTGGGGGTGACCCCGAGGAAAGCGCAACAGAAAGCAAACCGCCTTCGGAAAGGAAGGTAAGGGTGAAACGGTGAGGTAAGAGCTCACCGGTTCTCGTGGTAACGCGGGAAGCCAGGCAAACCCCATCCGGAGCAAGACCAAATAGGGAAGCGATTGAGGGTGACCCGCCCGATGCTTCCGGGTTGGTCGCTTGAGGTAGCGGGTAACCGTTACCCTAGATGAATGATCGTCGTCCGGTTTTCCGGAAACAGAATTCGGCTTAATGTCCGCCCCAGACTACCCTCGAAAGGAGTGAGAAATGGTTGAGCCCGGCAATCGTTCAGAAGATTCATCAACGCCCAACGACAATCTTAACAGCGCCGAAAACCCACAGACAGGGCAGTCGCGTTTATCTCTTACCCTTTTGATAGCGGTAGTGATAATGGTTACAGCCGTAGTCGCTGTCTTTCGAAACGAAGTAATTTCTACGATTAGAAAAGCGTCAGCCAATCTTTTTCCGGTTAGTGACGCAGTACAACATCCGGGTATTCCAGGCGAAATCAAGGCTGGACCTCAATCTGAGCCGGTAGTTTCGGTAATAGCCCCATCTGCTCCCGGCGCTGAAATTGCCCCAGAAAGACGGGATAGGCTAGCTTTATCATCTGAAGAACCAGTTAAGACCA
>JAZDKD010000787.1:0-8783 GCA_043803345.1 Pseudomonadota bacterium | reverse complement strand
GGGAGCCGAGCTCTTCTAAGTGGACAAAATCGGCCACGTCCTCGCCGGCAGCCCCGAAAAAGCCTGTTTCAACACCCATGCGTCGCAGCGCAGCAACCGTATTGGCCGCAGACCCGCCGGGGCCTACGGCTTTCAACGATCCGGCTTGCTGGAGTAATGGATAGAATTGGTTGAACCACTGCACATTTCGGACAACTTCTTGCCCGGGAAAAACACCTATGAGTTGGAAGAATTCTTTGGGGGCTTCCCAGAATTCGTCTATGTTTATTGAACCAAAGCCTATGCAATCAAATTTCAAAAACTTGCCTCATTTCAAATGAATTAATCTCTCTTTCAAAAAAGTGTAACGATTTTGGCGCCTGTCATTCTTTACCGCAATAGCCATAGCTTTTTTACTACCAACTACGATAACTAGCTGCTTGCCTCTAGTAACGGCCGTATACAAGAGATTTCGTTGCAACAGGACGTAATGTTGCGTCAGCAAAGGTATTACTACGCAAGGATATTCAGACCCCTGAGACTTATGGACCGAAACAGCGTAAGCGAGAACAATTTCATCCAGATCTGGATAATCATAGGTCACGGCCCTTCCATCGAAAAGTATAGTTAATGTCTGATTAACCGAATCAATCTTCGTGATTCTTCCGATATCGCCGTTGAAAACATCCTTGTCATAGTTATTCCTAATTTGCATGACTTTGTCATTGATTCTGAAACTCCTACCACCCCTCATTATTCCGTCTTCGCGTGGATTGAGGGCCTTTTGAAACTCTATATTAAGGTTTGAGGTGCCTATTGTCCCCCGATTCATAGGGCTAAGGATCTGAACATCGTCAATTGGATCAAGTTGAAAGGCCCTTTGTATTCTCACACAAACAAGCTTCAGAATTGTTTCGAGCGCTTCTTCCGGTTCCGTCTTTTCTATAAAATAAAAGTCGTGGCCGGTATCGTCATAAGTGTCTAAATTTGGCATGACTCCACTGTTTATAAGATGCGCATTAATTATGATATCGCTGTCTTGGGCTTGACGAAAGATCTCAGTGAGTTCTACCACGGGTACCGCCTTGGACCCGATTATGTCTTGCAGGACGTTCCCTGGACCCACAGAAGGCAGTTGATTGATATCTCCTATTAAAATCAATGAGGAATACAGGGGCAGAGCCTTTAGTAGATGATACATCAGGACAGTGTCAATCATGGAAGTTTCGTCAACTATCAGAAGATCGCATACCAACGGATGTTTTTCATCTTTTTGGAAACCTCCTAAGGGAGGGCTGAACTCTAACATCCGATGGATGGTTTTTGCCTCATGGCCGGTTGTTTCACTCATCCTTTTTGCTGCCCTTCCGGTGGGCGCGGCCAAAAGAATATGAATTTGAAGACGATCAAAAATAGCCAAGATAGCCTTTATTATAGTTGTCTTTCCTGTTCCGGGCCCGCCAGTAATTACCGTGATCTTACTCTCAAGGACTGTCCTGACAGCTTCGATCTGATTCTGAGCCAAGGACATGGAAATCTCACGTTGCACCCATTCAACAGCCTTGTCCGCATCTATTTTTCTTCTTGAATGCGCTGTCCTGAAAAGAGTTTTCACCTTAGAAGCGATACCTGTTTCGCAAACGTAAAATGTTGAAAGATAAACTGCCGAGGTTGGTGCAGTTGATTGCTCACCTGGCTTCGATAGATTATCAACAACAATCCTCTTTTCTGAAGAAAGACTTTCCATCGCACTCAAAATGGCTTTTCTTTCTACACTGAGAATTTCTTCACACTTTTCTATGAGAGGCTCAAAGGGGTAATAAACGTGGCCATCATCCGCCATCTGGCTCAGAACATAAATTACACCCGCTTGAACGCGAACTGGCGAATCCTTTTCAAATCCAAGGTTTTCTGCAATCTTGTCGGCAGTAACAAATCCTATCCCGAAAATGTCCATGGCAAGGCGATAGGGATTTTCACTAACTATTTCGATGGATCGGTTCCCGTATTGTTTGTAGATTTTCGCGGCGTATCCCGCGCTAACATCGTGTCCCTGCAAAAAGACCATGACCTCACGGATGCGTTTCTGGTCTTCCCACGCTTCACGAATCATATTCAAACGCTTTTCACCAATTCCTTCGACTTCGCAGAGCCGATCCGCAGCGTTGTCAATGACGAAAAGTGTTTCTTCCCCGAACAGGTTCACTATCCTTCTGGCCATAACAGGTCCGATTCCCTTCACGAGACCTGAGCCAAGATATTTTTCTATGCCGTTGACTGTGGCTGGAATTAGCGTTTTGCATTGAATGATTTTGAATTGGTCTCCAAACTGAGGATGGACAATCCATTCGCCGGTCGCGTTTATTATCTGACCCGGCAGTGGTCCCATAAGATTGCCAACCAACGTGACAAGCTCATGATATCCTGGAACCCTGAGGCGAAGGATCGAAAATCCGTTTTCCTCATTGTGGAATGTAACCCGTTCTATTTGGCCTTGAATTTTTGAAAGCTTCAAATGGAATCCTCAGAACAGAAAGCACAATTATAAAGAATACTTCTTAAGCAAAAATTTAGAGGTTTCATGAGCGATATTTTACGGATACTGTTTTTATGCAGAGGCTATAGCGTGTGTGAACCCATTTTTTCTCCTGACCAGAGACATAAATCAACTATAACCATTTACAAGATTTCCTGTCATAAATCTTACAATAGACAGTTAATAAAGATAAAATATTTTTCAGATCTTATGATCAATTTTATTAGCTGGACATATGGATGTCCAAGCTTATATTTTCACATTGGGATCTTCAGATAATTCTGGACAGTCTGCGGCATTGCCGTTAATCAAATCCACACATTTAAGAGGAGGAATCGTCATGAAGAAATCGCTGTCCATTGCTCTGATGTTGTTTGGATTGTTCGCTGCGTCGATTGGTTGGGCTGACTCCGGCATTCCCAACCTGGTTGGCGATTGGTCAGTGAAAGCTGAAGGTGGAGTAATCGTGAAAGGTGGAGACCCAGGCGCTAAAACTCACTATAAAGACAAAATTGGCTCCCTCAATGCTGAAGCATCCATAGTTTCGCAACAGGGAAGAGTTGTAAGAGGAACTTTCAAATCCCCTAGAGCCACGGAAGATTTTGTGGCGGCTATAGGTTCCGACAACAAGACGTTCTACTATGTCGATGAGGACGGTTTTATCGATGGAAAAATAATAAATGACAACACCATAGAGGTTGTATATCGACATACCACTCCTATTGACACAGTTTTGGGAGTAGGTGTTTGGACAAGGAAGAAATAACTCCTGGCGCCTCAAATTAGTTACAAAATATCATATGGCCGTGACTCAAGTCATGGCCATATGTTGTGGCGTTAGTCTGCCCCCAAATATTAAGTGTCTTGGTTTATTTATCCATAAAGATCTGTTCTCTTTTGTTTAAAATAATTCTCCAGACCAAATTTCTTGACCCGATAACCCATTTGCCTAAGAGTGATCCCTAGGTCTCGGGCTGCCCTGGATTGAATCCAGTTATTACGTTCCAACGCCGCTACAACTCCCCGTTTTTCCATTTCCGAAAGAGAATCAAGTGTCAAAGCCTTTTTTACAGTCGTCCCATCAACTTTGTGTTTAAGGTAGGGGAAAAGATCATCGACTTCTACAAGACCACTTTCGGAAATTATTGCAAGCCGCTCGAGTAGATTTTCCATCTCCCTAACGTTTCCAGGCCAGTAATAATAAACTAAGGCCGAAATCGCCTCGGGCGAAAAATGGAGTTCTGATCCATACTCATGGGCAAGTGAGCGAGAAAAAAAATTTACTAATCCCACGACATCTTCTTTTCTGTCTCTTAAAGGAGGAACAAGAATGGGAAACACATTTAGCCTGTAATAAAGATCATGCCTGAATTCCCCCTGGGAAGTGGCTTCAGTCAGATCTTTGTTCGTTGCGGCGATTATCCGTACATCAACCTTACGGGTTCTGGAACTCCCCAGACGCTCGAATTCCTTGTCCTGCAAAAACCTTAACAGCTTTGCCTGTACCGGCAGCGACATCTCTCCAATTTCATCCAAAAATAAAGTCCCTCCTTCAGCCTCTTCAACTCTGCCGATTTTGGATTCCGTCGCTCCAGTGAAGGCACCCTTTTCATGACCAAAAAGTTCGGCCTCCAGCAGGTTTTCTGGAAGAGCCGCGCTGTTGACTTTGATAAAAGGATTTCTTGATCGGGCGCTGAGTTCATGAATTATCTGTGCCACCAGAGTTTTCCCGGTGCCTGATTCACCTAGTACTAGTACGGTTGCCCTTGTGGGGGCGACCTTTTTGACTAACTGTTGAGCTTCCAGCATTGCAGGGCTTCTAGCTATTGAAAAAAAACCACTACTTTTTCTTGAGATTTTTTCTTTCAATAAAAAGTTGGCCCTCAACAGAGTTTTTTCCCGCTCTTTTACCTGTTCATTCAGGCTGAACAGTTGGGCGATGAAAGCGGCGAGTATAGACAGGAACCAAACATCTTCTTCAAATGAGACGTCTTTGTCGAACAGCCTGTCTACACTTAAAACGCCAATGGGAGAACCATTAAGCGTTATAGGGACGCCAATGAATGAAATCTTGCCTTTTTCGAGGTTTCTGGATCTTGTTTTGTTCAGAAATAAAGGGTCTTTACTAATATCGGGAATCACAAATGGCTCATTGGAACTGAAAATTTTTCCAGTGGCTCCCTCGTCAAACCTATAAACACCTCGTTTCCTCTCCTGAGAAGTTAATCCGTGAGACGCTCTGATTGCCAATTTGCCAGTTTGAGAATTAATTATTGTTACAGCGCCTCGTTTCATGGTCAAATCTTCTGAGAGAACGGAAAGAATTATTTCCAACGTTTGGTCAAAATTCAGAGCCTGTCCAATTACCTGACTGATCTTATATAAGGCGTTAAGTTCCAGCTGGTTGATATGTGCCTTCATGTAATTCACGCATGTACCTGGAAGTAACTTTTGAAACAAAAGTGCCCCGAATGTTTGCAACAAGTAGGCCATAAGATTCCCCAATATGACAGTCCAGCTAAAACAGAAGGATAGGCGATTCTGTAGAGAGTGAAAATTGAATCGATCGCGACACAATGGTATTTGTTTTTAGAAAAGACCTACAAATATGTAGGAAAGATTCGCTGCGGATAAGGTGCGTCAGACTTGTTTTGCGGTTCTTAAATGTATAATTTAGTGGCGAGATTAATTGCCAAAAGGAGCGCCAAAATGAGGATCACATCTATAATAGTGGCATCTCTTACGGTGACTTGCGTTTCGGTGTTGTCAGTGGGCGATTCATCTGCTCAAGGGATCAGATACCCGGGTGGAGAATTAAAATGGGGACGAGACGGAAGAGTGAACTATCCAGGTGGGGCTGTTAATTGGGGCTACGGCAACGGTTATGTAAATTTTCCAGGTGGGAGCGTGAATTGGACAAACCGAGGAAACGGGGGTGTTCGCATATCTGTCCCAGGATTCAACAGTCGAATCCGATGGTAGCTCCAAACTTCCTTTAACCCAGAATAGGGTGGCGCTGATTGCGATACGCGCTATGAGTGGTTTTTCAAGCCTTTCCTGCAGATCGGGAACTGAAGTAATCATTCACACTTGACATTGCAAAATGTCCGTGCAATTTAAGCACCGTCGGGAATAACTTATCAATAGCAACCAGCGAATTTTTCAGGCGGTCTGCGCCGTGTAACACTTGTTTCTCTGAATGAAATATTTCTTTTCGTGAGGAAAAGACTTTTTCAGGGGCATTACAGATCAGCATTATGTCTGAGCCCGCTTGATAGGCAAGAAGAGAAGCTTCCTCGGTGCTGTAATATTTCGAAATAGCCCCCATATCCAGATCGTCGGTTGCTACAGGGCCTTTGAATTGAAGTTCTCTTCTGAGTAAACCTCCAATTATCCTAGATGAAAGTGAAGCAGGATGTTGCTGGTCCAAATCCGCGAATTTTACATGAGCGGTCATGACAATATCTGCGCCATTCTTAATAACTGATTGAAACGGTAACAAATCCCTTTGCCTGATTGTTTTCAGTGGCCTGTAGTCTATTGGCAGATCAAGGTGAGAATCGATAGCCACAGCCCCATGGCCTGGAAAATGTTTCGGACAAGTTAAGAGACCATGAGACTTAAAAACCTCCATTACGATTTTTCCAAATTTACCCACGTCCATTGGATTGGAGCCGAAAGATCTGTCACCTATTACGGTCCCCTGTAAGTCGATGTTCTCTCCCAAAACATCCAGCACAGGGATGAAATCCAAGTTAAATCCTACCAGTTTTAATTCAATCGCCGTTGTGGAAGCAAAACGATGAATGGCGTCATTTGGATTGGCTCCCGACGCCATGTCCATCGCCGGAGGAAACTCAGAGAAAGGGGCTTTGAGTCGTTTGACTCTTCCTCCTTCCTGATCTACTCCTATCAGGATTGGACGACCTAATTTACTGATTGCGAATTTTTGCATGGAAAAATTAAGTTCCGCTACCTGACGGGGTTCAATTATGTTCCTGCCGAATAGTATAACACCGCATGGATTTGTAGAATCTATGAATTCCGCCAGTTCCGGACAGAACTCAGTCCCATAAAATCCAATCATGAAAAGACGGCCATAGTCACGTTCCAACATTTAAATATGAATCTCCTCGCAAATATTAACGTGCCGGATTGTGTTCGCCATCCTGCAATGTTGAACTCAAAACATCGCCCTATATTAATTTGAGTTTGCGATCAGCAATCCGGACATCAGATCTAAAAATAGCTGTGAAGCCCTGGCAGATAATTTACTCCAAAGTATGTGAACAGGACGGCGCAGAATCCGATGACAGACAGCATGGCGGTCCTTCCTCCAGACCAACCACGAGTGAGTCGCGCATGCAGAAATCCGGCATAGACGATCCAGGTTATAAGAGACCATGTTTCTTTAGGGTCCCAAGACCAGTAAGAACCCCAAGCGTGTTCCGCCCAGGCAGCTCCTGTAATTATTCCTAAAGTCAGGAGAGGAAAACCTATGAGGATGGATCTATAAACAATCTCATCAAGAAGTCTTTTATTTGGGAGCAGGGACGCCATCTTTGGGGAGGCTTTCGAAATCAGAAGCAAGACTGCCGCCACGAACGAAACTGCAAACCCGGCGTAACCCAAAAAACATGTAAATACATGAGCCACCAACCAGTTAGACTGAAGCGCTGGAATGAGAGGCCTTATGTTTGGATCTATCAAAAACGTCGAAGCAAGAATGAGAAATACTATAGGTACTCCAACAAGAGGCACCACACTCTCATTAAATTTTTTCCAAACAACTATCAATCCAAGCGCAACAGACCAGGAGAAAAATACCAAGGACTCATAAAGATTGGAAAGAGGAGCGTGACCAATTCCCATCCAGTATGATTCAGCCCACCGCAGTCCGATAGAACCTGTGTGAACAAACCAAAGGACCAACAGTGCCACCCAGAAGATTTTACTAAGCCTATTTAGATTTTTGTAGGAAACATAGGTTACCAGGTAAGCAATTGTCCAGCCCAAATATCCAAAAGCCAAAAACGAGTTTATTTCAACATTGGTCATGTACTAAATCCAATCCGGACATATAGAAATATCGTTACTGATTATGTCGATGCTGAGGTTTCAATTCGTTCAACTTAGTGAGTTCCTGTTCAATCCTATCTCTATATTCTCTTCTGAGCTTTCGACTTCGTCCGGAAACCAGGACACCGGTCGCGCCTTCGGAAGGTCTGATCTCAATTGAAAGTCTCTGTAAATTGGTAAAAAGAGTAAGAACAAAACCGAGAACCAACAAGGAACACCCCAACCACACTACGTGAACTCCAGGGTCATATCCTATTTGCAAGCCAGTCGCGTATAAGGGAGTGAAACCTAGAAAACGGATTTCTGTTCCCTCAACATCCAAAGGTTTGGCATCCTTCTCATAAATACTTAATGATTCCGGTTCCTGAATTCTTCCAATCAAACTAACCTGAATTCCCGAGCCCTTTCCAATTGTTCCAGGATCCAGGCTCCTGACTTTAAGTGTCGCCCCAGATTTAGGAATAACTATTTGTTGCCGTGGATCAACGATTTTTTCTTCTAACGTTCCATCGTTAAGCTTGAAAGATAGTTTCAAGTTTTTCACGCCCAGGATCCTATAATCAGCCTGGAACAAGGAAATCCCATTATGAGTCAACGGATGATTCACCCGTATCGCTCCAGCTTGAATGTCTTTTCCGTCCTTCGACAGTTTGACATCACTTCTAAACTCTTTGGGCTCACCTGTAGGGTATTTGAGTAGCGTAAAATTGTCCACGGTGATGGAGAATGGAAGGGTTCGAGTCTCCTGCGTTGGGGTCAAAGTGAACTTATCCGTTGAGTCGCCTTCTTTGATGAGCGTATGTCCTTTGTAACCCCAAACACCTCCAATAAGGCCTCCCAGAAGAATTACAATAATACCGACATGAATCAAGGGGAAACCCAGCAGGTGAATCTTTTGCTTGTTCCATATGCAGGTAAGCTTACCTGAAGATTCTGTAATCGTAGCGGATGAACCCATGATTGCGTGACCTAGTTTCAATAGTCGATCTTTAAGTTCACCGGTTTCCAAAGATGAACTAAACCGCAACAGAAAGGACATTTTTGTATTTTCGTCGCGGTATTCGCGCAATAGCAAAGGTACTCTCTGAAACAAGCATCCAAAAATTTTAAGAGTAAGAAGACTTAGAAGAGCAACAAACCACCAACGCCTAAAAATATTATTGAGATCCATGATCACAGAAAGCCTAAA
>JAZDKD010000786.1:0-3463 GCA_043803345.1 Pseudomonadota bacterium | reverse complement strand
CCAACAGAATACACAAACTTAATTTCATAAGCGGTGTTGAAAATGATGGCACGATTTCGAGGGCTTATGGCAATCGAGTAGGAACAGACCGTATCGCCCAATCCATCGCCTCTGGCAAGATTGATTTAAGCGGGGTGGGGTGGGTGCGGTTAAAAAACTATGAAATTGTATTAAGAAAAAGTGATGTAGAAACGGTTATGTTTCTAACGGGAAACGGAACTATTGCGGGCCCAAGTGGGCGCAGAAGTTCACAGCGTGTACGGAAAGCATTAAAGGAAGCCAACAAAGCGTTGGGAGCAAGGGAGGCCGAAGAAGATGAGGAGTGAGGAAGAAATTAAAATCGTGGACAATACGCCTACTATTGAGGCGTATTGCAGGGGCTTTATTGCTGGTGGTAATGAAATGCTTAAAGCCACGAAAAAGGGGTATGAAACACGTTTATCAGAACTTTGTAAAGGGCCGCATTACAACCCCTCCACCCAAAAGGTCGTCCCGATAGATTTTATAGAACGGACTACCTATACAGATGCTTGTATGCTTGCTAACGAACTTGGCTATAAGCTCGTCCCCCTAGACGCTCAAACCCTTGAACCTGGACAGGTGGGGGGTGCAGAGGTGAAGATCGCTCAGGAAGTTAAGGTGGTTAGTCTGTCCGAGCATAGATACGGAACGATTAGCGTTGAGATGTCGACGCGGGATGAAAATAACGTTGTGGCTGCCATTTGGCATCCTTTATCCATCGGCGTGGATCTCTCACCGAGCGAAGCCAAAGGTCTACAAATCGGCGACAGATTCATGCTGACATTAGAGAAAGTCGAGGAGTTAAAATCGTGAACGGCCTACCGGACTTCTGCAAGATATGTGGATACTCGATATTCAAGAAAAAGGATGGCAGTTGGGGACACGCGAACCAGGCCGGCGAGAAGGCCGCGGAGAAAGACGGACACGAAGCGGAAGGGCCGGAGGAGGAAGGCGAGTGAGCCAGGAACAAATCGGCATCGACTATATCGCGGCAGGCGGCCGGCCGATGAATACGAGTGAGCTCTTGTCGAAGCTGGCGAATAAGTTTAGACCGCCAGAATACGCCTTTTTGAGCGACGTCCGAAATTGCACAGGCTACGGACGGCAGATACGGACGGCAGATGCTATGGCTATGTGCCTATATCCATCCAGGGGATTACACCTGACAGGTTTTGAACTCAAGGTTTCACGGTCTGACTGGATGCACGAGAAGGAACAGCCGGACAAAGCGGAGGCGATAGCTCAATACTGTGATTTTTGGTATCTCGTCATTTCCGAGGGCTCCATCCTCCAGCCCGGAGAGTTGCCGCCAGCATGGGGATTGATGGTAGCCAATGGACGTGGTGGCGCTATTAAGATTGTCAAAGCGGCGCCAGAGTTGAAACCGAAGTCGATTGACCGATTGATGTTAGCTGGAATCCTACGGAATATATCACAGTCTTATGTTGCGCGAGCTGAGATTTCCGATGAGGTAGAGAGAGCCCGCGAGGGAGGCAAGAAGAGCCGGGAATGGGAAATAAGCCACGAGAAAAATCAGGCATCGGCGCTCAGAGAGGCAATTTCTGATTTTGAGAAAGCATCGGGCATAAAGATTGATTCTTGGGCTGGTGAAAGAATCGGCAAGGCAGTCGAGTTCGTGCTCACGGGCGGACATAAACGGGTGAAACGAGATTTGTTGGAGCTACAAGGAACAGTCAATGAAATCAAGCAAGACATAGATGAAGCAATAAGGACTTGCGGAATCGACTTAACAGAGGAGCTGGACGTATGAACATAGACACAGAGAAAGGAACCATCGAAGTCAAGTCCTGGCACGAGAACTATGTGCTGGAGGCATCAGGCATCAAACCGTATACGCACCGCGTCGTGACGATGGCCGAGGCGGATATGCTCCGTTCGCTCGAAGTTTCGATAAGGGAGGAGGGTCGAGCGGCCACAATCGTTGTGACAGACGCAGACTCGAAACTCGACCAGCCCGCCAGCGTGCGTCGGCAAGTGACGAACATAAACTTTGCCGGGCTGCGCTACGGGCACGACGAGGCAACGATAAGCTGGCGCCATGTCCCGATGGAGGAGCCGGCAACATTTTCGAGTAACAGTTAATTCATATTTCATATATAATAAAAGTAAGAGCATCTAAGGAGACAGGAGATGGATGCCACGACTGGTTGAGTTGCTCAAGCAAAGAGATAAGAACAACCTTGTGTCGGCTGGCTACTTAACTGACGAAAGATATCGTACCCTCCTAAAATCCTCTAATGAACCCGCTGTGCTGATAGTCGAATACATAACTGAAGAAACTAAAAAAGAATACCGGATGATAGACCGGGTGATGAGGGAACCGCCCGGGCCGACTTATGTAAGGGTGCGAGGCAGGAAGCATGTCAAGGAGGGCTGGAAGTGAACTACGAACCAGACCCACCCGATTATTCGTGGAGGGATTGATGAGGAAGTATGAAAGTCGCTAGGGTTTTCCCGACTAAAACTAATATGTCCCCCACCGATGAACACGCCTACTTTGATGTACCTGGTTTGTTCACTCCGAAATATGACGAAGTTCATATCTCTACCACATTCACTTGGGATATTCCAAAAGCAAAGTATTTGGCCGAGGCGTGGAGGGAACACGGGGAAGTTAGGGTCGGTGGCCCAGCGTTTGGTGATCCTGGCGGGGAGTTTATGCCAAGGATGTATCTCAAACCAGGAGTAACAATTACATCCAGGGGTTGTCCCAACAAATGTGGGTTTTGTTTTGTGCCAAAAAGAGAGGGGGAAATCAGGACGCTCAAGATCAAAACAGGTAACATTATTCAGGACAACAATTTACTCGCCTGCCCCAAAGATCACATCTTTAATGTTTTTGAAATGTTAAAAAGCCAAACGGCGATCGAGTTTCAGGGTGGGCTGGATGTTGATTACATCACAGAAGAAATCGCCCAAGCTCTATCAGAACTAAAGATCAAGCAGTTGTTTCTTGCTTATGACTATGGACGTTTGCGCAGAAGGTCATTAGTTAATGCGGTTGATAAACTATCTAGGCACTTCAGCCGAGATAAAATCCGTTGCTTTGTTTTAATCGGGTATGGCGACGACACCTTAGAAAAAGCAGAAGTTAGATTAAAAGACGCTTGGGAGATTGGCACATTACCCTTTGCGATGTTGTTCAAAGACGAGAACAAGACAGAGCACTACTGGGAGTGGAGACAACTTCAGCGTAGATGGTCAAGACCAGCTATTACAAAATCATTAGCGGGGGTATCCAGTTCATGACAGACCTCAAAGGCCGCGCGGCTGAATTATATCGACTGATTAACAAACTATACGAGCTGAACGATGAACTACGAGTTGATACTTATGGCGGTAACGGTGACGCTCATTGGCCTGACCCGAATATTCAGCTGGGGAAAAAGGACAAACATAAACAACCACCTGGGATTCATAT
>JAZDKD010000785.1:0-6195 GCA_043803345.1 Pseudomonadota bacterium | reverse complement strand
CAAGCCTGTGAGAGCCAATCAGTCCCGCAACCGGTCCTGCGCTGTATGTGCGCACAGCATCGGTCTTAAACACCTCTGCCATTCCACCGGAATTGTGAACCATCATGAAGGGACCAGAGTAGTGGTAATCCCGTAGCTTGTCCCACATCGCCGAGAGTTCTATTTTCATGGCCTGGTGGAGATAAGCATCCAATATCGCTGTCATTGTGCGCTGATACTCACCTGACCTACCAATCACGTCACTGGCAAGCACTACAGGTAAGTAGCCCAAATAAAATTCCTTGTATTCATCACGAATAATCTTCTTGATCATCTTTTCGTGAACGGGATTAAGGTGCGCCCACAACAGAGAGACTACGAATCCTCTTACTCCTTTGTCCACAAGATAATGAACTTTGTTACGCAAATCATCTTCGTTCAGAGGACGCAAAATGTTGCCGAAAGAATCTATCCTTTCTTTGACGCCAACGATGAATTCTCGAGGGATCAGGGGTTCGGGTTTATTTTGAATGGCAAGATTGCGCCTTTCCGTAACTCTAGTTCCATCCACCCACTGGGCTCCTTTGCCGATAAGAGAGCAATCTTCATGTCCTTCGGTCGTGATGAGCCCCAGCCTAGGACCCTTCCTTTCAATGAGCCGATTCATGGCAACCGTGGTTGAGTAGCGCAGCAGATCGATCTTTGGAAGGCAGTCTTCCAGGTCCATGTCCAAGTCCTTGCTGGCCTCTTCTATGACGTTTAAAAAACACACCGAAAGATCGTAAGGAGTGGTAGGCATTTTTTTGAAGACTGTTTTACCGTCGCAATTGAGAACCAAATCTGTAAAGGTTCCTCCGACATCTATGTCAATAGTGTTCACGACCGCACCTCCAATCTATTGTTGACAATCTCAAGCTCTCCATTTTCGATCCTTGTCTTCAGGCTAACCACATCAATGTCAATGTCGTGGGTTATGGGGTGCCCAGGAGGCAAATATTCGGTTTCGATCTGAACTCCACATCCAGGGCAATAGAACTCAAGGATGCGAATCCAGGTTGGATCAGGAGCAAAATTGAAAGGAGCGTCGAAGACAGGGTTATGTATTTCACGAGGGTCTCTATTGTATACCAAGCACCCTCTCTTGTAATTTTCCTCGGCGTCGATAAGTGGACGGTCACAGGAACGGCAGTACCAGACGCCTTCATCTATATCCATTGTCAGATATTCCGTTACAATAATCCGACGACCCATTTGTCACCTCCTAATTAAAAAGCCATTGCCGAAAGTGTCCATTGAGTAATCCCAGCCCCGGGGCACAATATATGTGGTGTCAGTGCCTTCAATAACAGATGGGCCCCGAATGGTATTCCCCGGACAAAGTTTATCCCATTGATATACCTTGCAAAGGACCCGCTCGGATCCTCGTGAGATCTCTCGTTCGCCTTTAAGAGCCGCTCCCGGGTCTTGGCTTTGAGTTGGCAGCGCCACCGATTGGAGCTTGGAAAGCGGAGCCGAAACCCGAAGTCTCAAGATTTCCACGATCAGGTCTTGTGCGTTCTGGATCCCGGATTTCTGCAGTTCATCGACTATAGACACCGAGTTCGGATCGAGAGCCAGATTCCACGGCAGGGTTACTTGAAAAAGATCATCTTCCCTGTCTTTATTGTAGAGGGCCAGATGCAATTCTGATTCAACGATCGCGGAGTTGAAACCTTCGCCCTCCATGTCCCTAGTGGCTTCTACCGCCATCCAGTTTATGATCTCTGACAGGGATTTGGCATCGTTAGCAGGTAGGGAGGCGTAATATTCATAGCTATGAGAGACATCCGCCACAGATGAACCGAAAGCGCTCATAACTGATCCTTCATCGAAGAAATAGACTTGTTTAACTCCAACTTTCTTGGCCACCTCGCAACCGACCACGCCACCGTTTCCGCCGAAGGCAAGCAGCACATAATCGCCTGCAGGTACGCCGGTTCGATTTATAACCTTTTTAACGGTTTCTGCGATCATGTCGGTGGCGAGTCCCGCTATCTGGTATGAGGCCAAATGAACGTCCACACCCAATGGAGCAGCTACTTTTTCCTGAATTAACTTTTCGGCCCTATCACGGTTTATTTTCTTTGTACCAGCGGAAAAGTATTCAGGGTCAATAAATCCCTTGACTACATAGGCGTCCGTAAGGGTAGCTTCGCCGCCGCCGAGGTCGTAGCAGGCCGGCCCTGGATAGGCTCCCATGCTTTTCGGCCCGAGAGTGAGTCCCTTGCCGTTTGCTCTAGCGACACTCCCTCCACCGAGAGCAATGCTATTGAGGTCGAGCATGGTCTGTTTAAGGGGAATACCCAGTATGTCGGGTTCTCTTGTGAGCGCGGGACGGAAGTTTTCCACGAGAGCAATCTTTGCCGTAGTGCCGCCCAGATCCAGAGTTATTACGTGTGGGAGTTGGTAGAGTTCAGCCCAATACGCCCCGGCATGAACGCCAAAAATTGGGCCCGATTCTATGGTATCCACAGGCTTGGTCTTGGAAACCCTTGCAACACCTCCGTCAATGTGACCGACCAGCAATGGCTTTGAAAATCCCCGTTCCCGAAGTTCATCTTCGGCCTTGAACATAGTCATAGCCATAGGCCCATGAACATATGAATTCATGAGCGCAACGTGGGTCCGGGTCATAGCGTCTCTGCGTTTGAGTATGTCTCTTCCCAGAAGCAGGGGAACGTTGCCCAAATAATGGTCAGGATACTGTTCTTCGAAGATTTTCTTTATCGTGAGTTCATCATCGTGCTCCAACCCCTTTTTCAAGCTTATGCAAATGCGACGCACACCTTTTTCGAGAAGAGGCTTGATTTGCAGTAACAGCTTGTCAGGATCAAGGGGAAACTTGACCGCTTCGACGTTCGCTTCATTCACCAAACGTCCCAGAACCGGGCTTTTTGCGGCTTCAGAATAGAGGTTTTTTTCATAGGTTTCCGTAACAAAGAGCCCCAGTTTTGGCCCCTTTTGCTCGGCAATGACATTGGTGGCTACTGTGGATGTCCACCGCATGATGTCCACCAATTCCAGGAACTGGCGGAGAGTGGAAAAGCCAAATTGTTTGGCGCCTTCTCTCAAACAATTGATCCACGCCACCGTGAGATCGTGAGGAGTAGTGTCTACCTTGACTCGTTTGCTTTGGGCGCCGTCCGTAAACAAGCCATCCGTAAAGGTCCCTCCCGTGTCAATGTCAACAGTGAATCCCATGTGTGAATTCCCTCCTTGTGGAAGTTCTTTTGGCAGATTACCGATGGTTGAAGAGTTGGAACACTAGGTTAAACAAGGAAGCAATTAGTAGGCCAGAATTAACAGCGGCTGGGAATGATTCTTGTCACCATAATTACATACAGTAATTACAAGGAGATATGCCTCTATTTATAAAGAGGAGCTGATCTGTGGTCGACAATCATCGCTATCAAGTTGGACGCGCCCGATCAAAATTCCCAATCGACTTGTCGAGTGTTGCGGTCAAGTTAACAAGTTTTTAAATTGAGGTGATTTTACAATATGTTGACTCGAAACAGATTTGTTAGAGTGTTGCAATTCAGTTACACAGGGGGGCAAAAATGGTGGAACCGGGGGACCTAGCCGCTCACTATTCCCAATTTGCGCAATTTCCTGTGCAGCGTGACCGCATGAATTCCGGCAGTCCGGGCAGCCCTGGTGACATTACCCTGGTGTTTTTCGAGGATCGTCCTGAAATACAACGCTTCGAACTCTCGAAAGGCCTGTTTGTAATCCTGGTCTTTCATGGATTCGCAACCTGTCTGATGTTTCTGAGTCAAAGCCTTTTCAATCCTAGTGGAGTGGTTAAGAATATCTTTTGGCGAGATCATAGCCTTTTTCGGCGAAAGCATTGCAACGAGCCTTTCCATGAGATTTTCCAATTCTCTGACATTTCCTGGCCAATCGTACTGTTCGAGGAGTTTCAGCGCCTGGGCGGTCAGTTTAGGTTCGGGCAGGCCATTAGCCAGGCTAAAGCGTTTAGTGAAGTAGTTGGCGAGATTTACAACGTCTTCGCCACGGTCCCGTAGTGGAGGAACTCTCAAGTGAACAACATTCAGGCGGAAAAAAAGATCAGCCCTGAACCGATTGTGAGTGACTTCCTGTTCGAGGTCACGATTGGTGGATGCGATAATGCGAGCATTGGAGACCAAGCGTTTAACGCCTCCTACCCTTAAGAATTCGCGTTCCTGCAAGAATCGGAGAAGCGCAACCTGCCCCTTAGAGGAGAGTTCTCCTACTTCATCCAAGAAAAGAGTTCCGTTGAGGGCCTTTTCGATGAACCCTTCATGTGATTGAGTAGCGCCTGTAAAAGAGCCCTTTTCGTGGCCAAAAAAAATACTTTCCATCAATCCCTCAGGGACAGCGCCACAGTTGACGGGGAAGAAAGGCCCACTTCGCCTGTTGCTTCTCCCATGAACAGCTCTTGCAACCAGTTCTTTGCCCGTACCGCTTTCGCCAGTGATCAAAACATTAACGTTGAGAGGCCCGATCTGACTTATTACGCTCAAGAGACTTTTCATACCAATACTTTCACCGATCAATCCATGTGAAGCTACTTCTCTTTGAGCCAATAACGCCGATTCCCTCAAGTTGCGCCGTTGTATGAGCGCGCCGTTTATGGCTTTTTCAACCCGAGCAATACTGTTGAAGGGTTTAGTCAGATAATCGTAGGCGCCTGCACGCAAAACTTCTACTGCAAAGTCCACATTATCCCGGTCGGAAACCACCACGACCGGAATGTCCCGGATGTTTTGGTGAAGACGACTTACCGGGCGAAGTTCGTTTTGATTTACGGCCTTCAAGTTGACAATAATCAGGTCAAAATCATTTTCCTGGACAATTTCGAAGGCTTGAGTGACCGAATCGACACAAAGAATTTTCCCAAAGGCAGCTTTAAAAAGATCGCTCAGGAAGAAGCGACAATATCCATCATCCTCAACGATCAACACATTGTTTTTTTGCCGGAGTTTTTGGTGATTCATGCTCCAACTCTGTGATTGTATGAAACGCTAGTTAGCAGACTCCCGTTCAGCGTCAGGCCAGCGGCCGTAGTATTTTAGAATTCGTTCATCCGGTTTTCGGCCAGACCATCGAGCAAGAAAATCCTTGTATTTCCTTCCGCTCCTGATTCTCGCCATCCTTACCTGTCTTCTTCTTTCTTCGGTTTCTTCCTCCCTGACCACCAGGGTTTCGGGATCGTACACCACATGGTAGACATTTACGGCTACCCAGTCCGATATGATTTGATTTTGTAAATCCTTCATAACCAGAGATGGGTCCCGCTCAAGGACATCCCCGTATCCTACTCCGCCATGCGAACATCCGACAAAGACGTCTCCCTCTTTGAAAGTTGAAGCTCTGCGAAGATTAGTAGTAATTTCCCGGTCACCCGAATCGGAGAGGACAAGTTGGTAAACATCCGTTGGGATGTCTCCACCGACTTCGGCCATCATTTTAACCAGGTCGGAGTTCCGTATCTGAATGCCCGGATGAGTTGGAGGCGGATAACCACCGAAGAACGACTGCAGGGCCTGAACGCGAGACGATTTGACGATGGACTGATAGATGGCATGGGAACTGCCATGGACTAGCCAGGCTACTGTTATGCCGCATCCGCCGCGATATTTGCCGGGTCCGCAAGAGTCTTTAAGTATTTTCTGAAAGAGGTGTACATGAGGCCTTTCGTCTTCTTCTTCCTCCAGATCGGGGCCTCTTCCCCAGGGTCCCCACGGGAATCCCCAGGCATCGACGCCATCGGAGTTGTGCCTGGCCCCACCGCCTTCGCAATTAAGCGGATAGGCGAGCATATCAGTAAAAGGCATGCCCCATTGGTTGACACCAGACATCACATAGGCGTCACCATTATTTCCAAAGGGGGCTGTCGCCTGTTTAACGCATCCTGAAGCGAAAAGCAGTTTAGACATAGTCAAATGGATCAGGCACATTGCCAGACTGCAAACCAATACTGAATTTGCGACGGCAGCCTCTGGATTGGCGTTGAGGCACGTGCCACGAGGAACAATAAAATCAATTGGCTCCCATATACCGGCGGAAACGGGCAAGTCATTGAAAGGGAAACCGTACAGATACATTGCGCTATGGGCTACCATGGTATGTTTAAACGCATTATAAGGTCCCGGCGTTTCCGGGGATGTGCCAGAAAAATCGAAGGTCAGT
>JAZDKD010000784.1:0-3626 GCA_043803345.1 Pseudomonadota bacterium | reverse complement strand
AAACCGGTGAGTTTCTGCCCTGTACCAATAGATTTCCGTCAGTTCCGGATCATATTCAAGCGCCTTATTAAAATCCGTCAAAGCCTTTTGAGGCTCAGAAGCTTTGAGGTATGCGAATCCTCTGCGAAATAACGCATGAGGATCCTTGGGATAGAATTTTAACAGGCTGTCAAGTTCATGAATTGCCGCCTGAAAATTCTTCTGCTCGATCTCAATAGCCGCTCGTCCGAAATAAACACCTTCATGTTTTTCATCCAATTTCTGGCTTTCATCAAAAAACCTTCTGGCCTCATCAAAATCCTTCTTGAAAAAATGAACAAGTCCTAAAGAAGACAATAAATTTGGAGTCTTACCACCTAGCAAGAAAGCCTTGTCCAGGTCCTCAAGCGCGCCGTCGTAATCTTTCAACCTTATTTTTAGACGCCCCCTCGCCTCCAATGCCTCGAGGAAGTTCTGATCCCTGTCCAAAGCTTCACCGTAATCTTCCAAAGCCTCGTCCAATTCGTCAGATCGCTCCCGTACCTTACCCAAAAGCAGAAAAGCCTCTTTGTTATTGGGTTCTTTCTTCAGTACCGCTTTAACAATTTTGATTGTCTTGTCCAAATCACCTTTGTCAAAACGTTTCCGTGCATCACTAATACTGGTGTCGTCATAGATCGAGCAACCACCTGCGGTGAGGGAAAAAACTACAACAATTGACAAAAAAGTCTTTATCGTTTTTCCCGAAATCAAATCTCTATGCCTCCAATTGCCTTAAAACTTGGAGAGGTGGCGGCTTCATTAAAAGCTAAACATTTTGTCAGTCTAAAAATGCTTGTATGTATTGTCAATCTAATGTAACCAAAGCCAAAAATAGAAAGACAGACTTTTGAAGACTTAACATATGATTAACAAGCTATATTATATAATTATATTTTCATAATTATAATATAAATTGACTATTCATGATTATATATTAATATTATGCACTAATATAATAGACATCTATTGAGATGTCGTATGCGCGCACCAAGTAATAGTCGTACAAAATGATTAAAATAGGGACCTTCAAATGAATACATTCTGGGAAATCACCTCTCAAATGCAGGTTTTCTTTCAATTGAACTTTCTTTTGTCCGGTTTAGAGTTGTCTTCTGGTTGGGTTTTTCTCATCAGGTCGCTTGTTTTTCTAACATGCCTCATAGGCTTTGTGTGGGGTTTTCTCACAGTCATTATCAAGATTCTTGACGTGACTCAGGCTGCGGTTAACGCTCTCGGCCCACTTCCCAAATCATTCTACCTACTTTTATTATTAATCATTCCTCTGCCGGATTACAGTCTGGGTAGCAAATGGATCGGATATATTCTGTTAACTATATCCGCAATGGTCTTCTCAGTTGCGTTCGTGTTGACAATCGTAATGTGGAAGTACGGTATTGATCAGACATTACGTTTGATCAATTTTTTTAGATCAAGGTCCAAGGCTACTGACGATCTTAACACTTCGGAACAGTGTTTCAGCGAAAATGTTAAATCGACCCTCTAGCGTATTCAGTTTGAAACAATCTCTATTTCAATTTTCCAGCTTGATCAGAAATGGAATTTCTATCTCTGATTCATGAGGGTGGTCTGTTTTCAATCTTATTCTTCCAGCGTAAAAAGATCTGTTTGAATCGGGCTTCAATTTTAAAAGTAAGTTCAGATGCGAAGGCTTGCTGGGCTCTAAGATCAAGCTTGACGGATCAAGCTCAACTTGAGCGTCACCCTCCATTGTGGAAGCCTCGATTATCTTGTAACTTTTCTTGGATGAATTGGTAATATCAAGGGGAAAAACTACAGGCTGGTCTACGGATGAGACTTTCTTGTTCAGTGATACGGGAGAGACATTTAAGTCTTTAACCACATCAGCAAATAGAGTGAGTTTAACTACAGGATTGACTGAATCATTTGATTTGACAAAGACGGTCTTTTGCTTTCTCCCTGCTTTCA
The DNA here is from genome assembly GCA_043803345.1 of Pseudomonadota bacterium. Taxonomy (GTDB): domain Bacteria; phylum Desulfobacterota; class Desulfomonilia; order Desulfomonilales; family Desulfomonilaceae; genus CAJBEZ01. The sequence continues at coordinate 1,658 of JAZDKD010000784.1, read as the reverse complement.
AACCTATTGTGTCAAATTCGGCGACGATCTTGCTTGCTCCCGAGGGTGAAATTTCCTTGCTTCCTTCGATCGCCTTGGTACAACCGCAACTTGAGGTCAAGCCCTCGATTCTGAGGACTCCATCGCCGGCATTATAAAATTCGAATTCCGCAGACACAGTCTGCCCTGAAAACACCTTGCCGTAGTCGTGACTAAGTTTTCGAAATTTTATCCTCGGACCATCGGCAAAACATGTGTCTGAAATAAACAATGCTATAAGAAAAGCTAGGACTAAATTGACATATTTTACCACCGCAATTCCCTCCTCGGGCCAAATGGCTTCTTGAGACATAGTTGGCAAAGATTTCAATTTTCTCATGCGCAAAGCATCCAAAAACAATTGACTAGCCCATACCTCAAATAGAGTGATCTTTCAACAACTCCTTCGGAGTCACTTGAACCAGTCATGTTGGCCCATAATGCTAACCATTGATAAATTTCGAAATGAGCATTAATATTTGCACGCGATGTGATACCTTACACGACTGGAGTCATAGAAAGGTTAAAGAATTTTTCGAAATCAGCCTGTGTTTGGCGCCATTTGGTTTTGGGAAACACAAAGGATTCGAGAGCTAAACGGTTATTCAAGGCGGATAGGAAAGGGTAGTCTTGTGTTCGGAATTTCCATGTATGAATTGGGCCTTATAGCGCTTGTAGGCCTAATCTTTTTGGGTCCCCGACAATTGGCCGAAACGGCCAAGGTTGTCGGAAGGATGATACGGGAACTCCAGAGAATGGCTACTGACGTCCAAAGAACTATAAACCTGGATTTGGATTCTCCGCCAGCCTCACATTCCACATATAATCAGGATAGATCACTCAATCCCGTATCATCGGGAACCCCAAGCAAATCGGACGAGGATCTGATTCTTCCCAAGGGAGAGAAATCAGGCCCCGATTTCTACGCTGAACTCCTTGCAAATTCAGCAGAGGTTGAGAAGAAGGACAAGGATGATTCCACGACAATCGAGGAAAAACCCACTGAGGAAAACACAGGGGAAAAACACAAAGAAATTAACGTTTAATTTTTTCCATGAGGTCAAACAACGTCGGCAAATAAGTCGCAAAAACTTATCGCCGCTATCATGATTCCACAGTTTATCTTTCCGTCCCTGATGAAATTTTTTAATTCACTAGCTGGCGCCAGGACGGTTTCCAGTTCCTCTGTTTCATCAGGATGCATTTTCCCTTTTGGTTCAGCGTTTTCAGCCAAGTAGACATGGAACCTGTTTGAAAATATAGCTGGGAAAGGGTACATGGATCCCAGAAGTTTCATTTCAGGGGCTGTGAAGCCCGTTTCTTCCTCGAGTTCCTCCGCTGCGCTTTGCTGCGGAGTTTGGCCCGGTTTTACCAAACCGCCCGGTAGTTCAAGCGATAAATCTCTTATGCCATGTCTGAACTGGTTAACCAGGACCACCTCTTTTTCTTTGGTAACGGCTAGGACGGCGACCCAATCAACCGATCGGAGCACCTGAAATTGATGCGGTAGGCCGGTCCGCGGAGACGCGCATGTATTGATCTCGACAGAAAACAGGTTGTATTTTCTATCCTCTCTGACGTTCAGGAGCTCCCAAGAAAGTTGTTTGTCCGGTTTTTTGATCATGCTATTGAACCTGTTG
>JAZDKD010000783.1:0-2608 GCA_043803345.1 Pseudomonadota bacterium | reverse complement strand
TGCCCCGGCGTTTATGCAATCCAATGCATTCTCCACAGATCCGTAGCCGGTGATGACCAGAATTTCAGTGTCATCATTCATGGCCTTTATTCTTTTTAGGAGTGTGAGTCCATCCATTTCCGGCATTTTGAGGTCCGTGATAACTATGTCATGATTTTTCTTGGAAAAGAGTTCCAAAGCCTCATAGGGGTGTCCGCTCCATTCAACTTGATGCCCAAGGCCCTCGACACAACTGAACATGAACCGTCCCACCTCGGGATCATCGTCAACAACCAGAATCGAGAAACCGTTTTTCTTGATAGGAGATCTGTCTATGATTGTCATAAAACCACCATCAACCGGAATGAACAATTGTTAACCGGCAAACCGGCTTAATATAATTCAGACCCTTCCAACGGATTTCGGTGATATGCTGGGGATGAGTGCGACGCCAGTATCAATCTGATTTGAGCGCCGGCGTCGACATCAAGCAAAGGCCAGAAAGCCACAAAGGCTTTTCATAGGTTTATTCCCAAAAGCTCACAATCCTCAACTCTGACTTTGGATCTGTTTCATTATGTGCCCATTTCCCAGGAGGACAGGTAATCAAGTTGCTCAGGGGTCAAAACATCTATTGCGATTCCCATTGATTCGAGTTTTAGCCTTGCAATCTCGTTGTCAACATCATCAGGGAGTTTGTGAACTTTCTTGGACAATTTAGACGCATTGTTGACAAGAAATTCAGAGGCCAACGCCTGATTGGCGAAACTCATGTCCATGACACTCGATGGATGACCCTCGGCGGCTGCCAGGTTGATCAGCCGACCTTCTCCCAGAAGAGTTATGCGTCTGCCGTCGGAAAGAGTGAATTCTTCGACGAAATCCCTTATCTTCCTTCTTAAAACAGCAAGTTGTTCCAGGGAATTAATATCGATTTCAACATTGAAATGGCCGGAGTTGCAAACTATTGCTCCGTCCTTCATAAGTTCAAAGTGTTCTTCCCTGATAACACTGCGGTCTCCGGTAACTGTACAGAAAAAATCCCCAAGTGGCGCAGCCTGAGCCATCGGCATTACGGAATAGCCGTCCATAGCGGCTTCTAGGGCTCTCAGAGGATCAACCTCCGTAACTATTACTCTGGCTCCCATCCCGGAGGCCCGGGAAGCGAGTCCTCTTCCACACCAGCCGTAACCGCTGACTACGAACCACGATCCGGCCATCAGGCGGTTGGTGGCCCTGAGAATTCCGTCAATGGTACTCTGACCAGTCCCATAGCGGTTATCAAAGAAATGTTTTGTGTTTGAGTCGTTGACGGCGATTACCGGAAAAAGCAAAACATCCTTTTCGGCCATGCTCTTAAGTCTGATGACTCCGGTTGTAGTCTCCTCGGTTCCTCCAAGAATTCTCGGAGCCAGGTCGGATCTTTGCGAGTGGACGCAACTCACCAAATCTGCGCCATCATCCATGGTAATGACCGGTTTCGCGTCCAAACAGGCGTTAATGTGTTTGTAGTAGGTTTCTGTGTCTTCACCTTTGATCGAAAAAACATGATAGCCTTCAGAAACTAGAGCCGCAGCAACGTCATCCTGGGTGGAAAGCGGATTGGATGCGCAGAGATAGACGTCCGCTCCACCGGCGGCTAATGTTCTGACTAGAGAAGCAGTTTCTGTGGTAACATGCAAACACGCGGCAAGCACAATTCCTGAGAGAGGTTTCTCGTTGGCAAATCTTTCCCTTATCATGCGTAGTACGGGCATGCTTCGCTCTGCCCATTCTATTCTAAGTTTTCCAGCTTCAGCAAGGCTGATGTCCTTAATGTCGTAATCCATAGTCTCTCCTTGAAATATTGTAAGGTCTAAATATATTCGGCCCCTATGAAATAATTATCCGGTTATTAACTATATCTGGGCCAGTTTTCTTAATTCGTCCGCCCTATTGATAGATTCCCATGTAAAATCTGGGTCATTTCTCCCGAAATGGCCGTTTGCCGCTGTTTTGTAGTAAATCGGGCGGAGAAGATCAAGATAGTCAATGATGGCCGCAGGTTTGAAACTGAAAACGTCGGCGATTATTTGATTTAGCCTCTCATCATCAATCCTGCCTGTGCCGTAGGTATTTACCATTAAAGAAACAGGTTCCGGATATCCAATAGCGTAGGCAACCTGAAGGAGACATTTGGATGCAATGCCGGCAGCCACAATGTTTTTCGCCACGTGCCGCGCCATGTAAGAAGCGGACCTGTCAACCTTGGACGGATCCTTTCCAGAAAAAGCGCCGCCCCCGTGCGCTCCGTAACCACCGTATGTGTCGACTATAATTTTTCTACCGGTTAGTCCGCAGTCCCCCATTGGTCCACCAACTACAAAACGGCCGGTGGCGTTTATCAAATACTTTGTGTCCTTGGTCAACATGGCGCTCGGGATGGACTTTTTGACGACTTCCTCAATAATTCCATCCTTCAGTGTGTCATATGTGACGTCTGGGGAATGTTGAGCCGCAACGACTATGGTATCCACACTCACAGGCTTGTTACCCTCATAGCGTACCGTGACCTGTGACTTGCCATCTGGACGCAGGAAATTTAGGACACCCGAATTACGAACTTCGGTCAGGCGAGCGGTCAATTTGT
>JAZDKD010000782.1:0-2225 GCA_043803345.1 Pseudomonadota bacterium | reverse complement strand
GGTGATCAGTGAACATGACTACACTGAGGTCGTTCCGAGTTATGCTTTCAGCGATCTTCTCTTCAACGTCACTACCCTTGTATTTGTAGTCAGAGCTCTGTGGGCCGTGGTTGTGAAGGTCAGCTCTAAACCATCTCCCATATGTGGACTTTGCCCTTTTGTGGAGCTCTCTTTCAAATTCAACTACTCTGCTCATGGTTTCTATGCTTTCGGTTGTGAATTCTCCGTTCTTTGTATCTGGCAAGCCCAATGCCAGACGGTTCGAGTGCTTGAGAAGGCAAAGCCTTTGGGTGCTAACCTCAAGCACTCTGTTATCTGTCGTCGCGGGCAGTTTCCTTTTAGAAAATATGGGAAGTGTCCCCCCTATTCTAACGCAAAGCTCAGCGGCAGGGCCACGGGCAATAATGAAAACCGCGGAGCGTGTTCCCCGTCCGCTGGAGTGATTTGTTGGGCTAATCCTCCATAATCTTCTTCATTGCAACCTTCCTTTGCTCGTCAGACAGACTGGGGTTGTTCATGACTTCAAACATCCGATCATAGTTATCCCATGCCCGCTTTGAAACGAAATAATAAATCAACTCACCTGACTCCAGATGCGACACAACATAAACGGTGCCTTCTATATCAGCGAGCTTAGTGACGATATCATTATCAAGTGGCCAGAAATCCTCGCGAACTCGATCTGACGGATCACGAATCAATACATGGGTGAGTTTTTGACATCCGGTACCCTCCAAGATTGAAGAAAGTTGGTCTGGTGGCATCCATCCCATACGTTCTGCCCCGTCGGGACCGTGATAGATATAGCTTCCGTCGGGTTTGCCTTTCAGACGGTCATTGAATTGCGTGGCCGGAGGAGTGTTTTCGGTACCGGTGGGAACAGAGAGGCCACCTGAAACTATCTCATACTTTCCATACGCGGTTTTCCAGTAGGAGAACGACGACGAGCAAGTTATCGTGAAGATGTCAGCCAAAAACGTGAAAAGGAAATGGTTGAGCCAATTCGTACCCTCCTGATAAAGTTTCTCGACCTCATTGCCAAAGAGTTCACAAAGAAATGCTCCCGTAAGATCTCCAAACGGATTTTTCCCCGTAAGCTTCAATTCCTCTATCAGTGTGGCATCAAGTTGTTGGTACTTCCGAACCTTAAGAAGTGATTCTTCAGGGGACCAAGGTGATCGATCACGGAAGTCGGTTAGTAGAGAGAAGAGAATCCACTCCTCGATACGTGCGGCCTGATCATGCTTATCCTTAAAGAGAGGACTGTAATTCGTGATTGAATCGAGATTATGGCCTAAGACCGCAAATGTCAGGATGGCTTCTGGATTGGATACGCGAGCGATCACGTCTGTTGAGTTCTTTATATACTTTAGAATGACGTCGCGCATGCTTGCCCATCCATTAGCGCTCTCAGTGAAAACGTGTTCTACGTAGAGGTAGGATGCCCGCGCCTCGGTGATTTGCTCAAGTTGTGGTTTAGACATCTCTTGCTCCTACCACTGTCTTGTTGCCCAACACAAAAATTCACCGGGAGCCCGATTTCCGGGCGATCCTGTGGAACGCCTGGTTGGGCCAGCTCATTCCGTCGTTCCAGGTTTGAGTCTCGATTCTAAATAAAAAGGTAGTTGGATCTCTTCCGCAATGGGAACAGGACCTATCTCAATTGTCTCTAGTGGCACTGAACCGTCATCCTCCCGGAGATATTGATCGGCTGCCACAACCATAATTCCCTGGGCTGCTTCGTTGAACCACCCAACTACTTCTGCGCTTTCTTTGATCAGAGCTTCCATAGCTCCGGCCGGATCTCCATGAGAGATCGAATCTAGAAGGGCAACATTAACAGCATATTCGCTGAAATAATAAAGCGTATTGCCGTTGGTTTGGGACATATAGGAAATCAATTCATCAGGATCGAACTCTTCTGGAACAAGCTTCGAGACCTCGTTGACGTCGTAGTGGAAAGAGAAAGAATTGCGCAGGGTTTTTATTAAGTTCTCCCGGCCAAAATATTTCTGCAACGATTTCAATGCATTCTTCGCTTCATTGTTCAGCTTAACGTGATAGTCTTTCGAAAGTTGAGTTTTGAAGTACGCCTTGGTCAATAGCTCCCACGCTTCCCATAGTTTCCCGGTCAGAGTGCGGGCCAGTACGAGACCCTGAGTAAGATGTGCGTGTCGCCGCCACTTGTCCGACACGTCGTACTGATTAGACAAGTAGAACAATTT
>JAZDKD010000781.1:0-3239 GCA_043803345.1 Pseudomonadota bacterium | reverse complement strand
AGAGTGCCGGTCGAGATAATTTTTGACAGGGGAAAAGGGGACATTTTTGTTGTAAGAACCGCGGGAAACCTTGATGGAGAGGGCGAAACCGGGAGTCTTGAGTATGCGGTTGAACACCTGAACGTTCCTTTAATAGTTATTTTGGGCCATACAAGATGCGGCGCGGTCACTGCGGTTGTTGATCGATGCGAAGCCCATGGCCGCATAAAATCCATAGCCTGCAGGATCGCAGCCACGGTCGAAGAAACAGAGCAGGTCGAGCCGAGGCTTAATCACACTGAATTCATCGATGCCTGCTCACGCGCCAATGTTCGAAAAGTCGTGGAGCACCTCAGAATTGAAAGCGACATAATTCGTGAAGCCATTGAAAGCGGCTCCCTAGACATTGTCGGCGCATATTACCATATTCGTTCCGGCGTTGTGGATTGGTTGGACGATTAGTTTTAGCGAATTTTTTCATGCAAAACAATCTCGAGACGCCAATTTATCCTACTCGTTCCACCTAAATCCTGTTATTGTAATTTCCAGTTTTCTAAGTCTATTACTCCAGATTAAGTCTTGAGGCGTTCAGCGAGCTGATTGTCATATGTTGGGTCTATGTCCTGATTTCATTTCACCCGCCCGATGTCAGTCGTCCGGTAAGTCTCAACACGTCTACAGATTTAGAGCATGTCGGACATTTATCTCCTAGCTTTAGGCATATTTGCCGGGGCCTACATGGCATGGAACATCGGGGCGAATGATGTCGCCAATTCCATGGCGTCATCAGTGGGCGCCAAGGCCATTACTCTTCGTCAGGCTCTCATTCTTGCCACTATTCTGACTTTCCTGGGATCAAGCCTGGTCGGCTCACATGTTGCGCAGACAATCAGAAAGGGGATAGTCTATTCTGAAGTAATAGGAGATCCCAAGATCGTTCTCCTGGGATTGCTTTCGGCCCTTCTTGCCGCCTCTCTATGGGTATGTCTGGCCACCTACCAGAATCTGCCGGTTTCCACGACACATTCCATAGTCGGCGCTATGATCGGGTTCGGCGTTGTTGCCGGCGGATTTTCGGCAGTGAACTGGAAGCAGGTGCTTTTCATAGTTTTGTCCTGGATCCTCTCCCCAGTGTTGACCGCCAGCGCAGCGTTCATAATATTTCGCTTTATAGACAGAGCGGTGCTTTCTCGCATGGATTCTTCGGGAGGCCTCGCGCGAACTACCCCTATGCTTATCGCAGCCACTTTGTGCATAATGACTTTGTCGTTGTGTCTTGACACACCGCTAGGCGCAAAACTTCATCTGAGTGTTCCGAGAGCGTTTATGGCGTCGGCCGGAGTTGGCCTGGCGAGCTATTTCATCTGTATGTTCGTGATGACTCGGTTACTCAGCGAACGACAGAAAGTTTTCAAATCTGGAAACGACATTTTTCGTTATCTCCAGATCATGACTGCCTGCTACGTAGCTTTCGGAAGTGGGGCAAACGATGTGGCTAACGCCATGGGGCCTCTCGCTGGGGTTTATTTTATTTATTCCACGGGAACCACAGCCGAAACATCCCCCATACCTCTTGGAATGCTTGCTTTTGGTGGAGCTATGATCTGCGTCGGTATCTGTACTTGGGGCTACCGAGTAATTGAAACGGTAGGTTCCAAGATTACGGAACTTGACAACATAAGGGGCTTTACTGTCGAGTTTTCCGCTGCCACCATGATTCTCGTGGCCTCAATGCTGGGCTTGCCGGTCTCTACCACGCACGCTGCGGTTGGAGCCTATATAGGAGTCGGATTGGCCCGAGGCTTGGCTGCTCTGGATCTTGGCATACTATGGAAAATTATGCTTTACTGGATAATTACCGTCCCTGTTGCGGCTGTAACCTGCGCAACAATATACTGGCTGCTTTCCTCAATATTCATGTGAAGGTGATTCATGAGAAATCCACTTATCTCTCTGTTTAGGGTATCCCCGTTCGAAAACACATTCAAACACTCGGTAAGAGTGGCGCAGTGTGGACCACTCTTCGTAAATGCTATAAAAAGTTACTTCAGCGGAGACAGGGATCAGTTTGAGATCCTAAAGGATGAAATCAGGGACCTTGAAGCGGAAGCCGACAGGATCAAGAGAAACATCAGGGCTCACCTTCCGGCGTCACTACTTATGCCCGTAGACAAATCGGTATTCTTCGCCTTTCTCCGTGAAGCTGACAAAGTGGTGGACTGCATAAAAAACTCTCTGTACTGGATGTCATATTACCATTTGGTCCTGCCGGAATATATACAAAAAGATTATATTACGCTTGCCAAAGAGGTTGGGGATTATTTAGGGCTATTGCCTGAAATGGTCCTCAGGGCTCACACCTATTTCAACAGCCGAGCGGAGAAAGACAGACAGTTGGTAAAAGACATCATCAGAGAAATACGCTGGAGAGAGAAAGAATCTGATGATCTTGAAAAGACCATTCTTATAAGATTGTGCGCAGATGAATCAGTGGCGCCGAGAACATTCTTCCTTACTTGCAAACTTGTCGAAACTACGGGAGACATAGCGGATCATTTGGAGAATTCATCAGACATGATGCGGGCAATGATAGCCAGATAAACTCGAGCCTCAGATGTATCTTGCTAATGATCGAGCCGGTTTGATTATGATCCTTTGAAACTATGGTTCGACGCTCCTTTCGGTGTCGGAAAATCTTTTTTGTTCACGAAAGTTCATCAATCCTGAGGAGCACAACTTCGCCAACTAATTCAGTCGATATCAGCAAATTGATTTTCTGGCTTCCGGGTTGATGATTAATTTCTACGAGCCTCCTCAAAACAGTTTGGCCTGTTTTAAAGGTTTCAGTCACCGTTTGGCGCACAGCGCAGTCACCACAACCAATTGTATTTCCACAGCCTTCGGGAAGTCGGGCCCACTCGCAATTGATTACGTTTCCGCACGCGAATCCTTCGATTTGCGACAATTCCTTGTTCAAAATTTCACGAGCCTGCCTATTGGCTGTTTTGATCATAATTTCCGCATCGGTTACCAGAACAGGAACTCCCAAATCATTCAAAAATTCCTGCAACGGCAGACCCGAACTGGAAACTAAATTGAGGGCGCATTCCGGGCATATTCCATGACTAACCGCATGTTCGTCGTCAAAATTTGATTCCACCTCACCGAGGCTTTTCTTGCACCAAGCGCAGATTCGTTTCATAGTCCCAGCCTATCAATTTTTCGCTTTCAACAATTCCCCTAAATAAAAAATAACACAA
>JAZDKD010000780.1:0-2052 GCA_043803345.1 Pseudomonadota bacterium | reverse complement strand
GCGAAAAAAAGGGACGATAAACGCAGTAAAGTGAGTGTGATAATATTAGTCTTGTTAGCCTCGTGAAAATAGACGGCGAAAAATTCGAAGACGCAATCCTAAAATCCTTGCGATTGATAGACTACAATTTCCCAAGAGATGCGCGCAACATTGTAATAAAACCCAACCTTTGCTACTACTTGGACTGGACAACTGGATACACAACTGACCCAAACTTCGTGGCGTCGCTGGCTACAGTTTTGAGAAAAAACATCTCCAAAGACATGACGATCAATGTTGTTGAATCAGATGCTTCTGCCATGAAATGCAAGCACGCATTCAAGATGCTAGGTTACGAGAAGATGGCTCAGCGTTGGGACTTGAATTTGGTTAACCTGTCAGATGACGAATTCGAGGAAGTCAGAACCACTGTAAACAACTCTCGCCTCGTTTTCAAAGTGCCCTCGACAATAAGAAACGCTGATCTGTTAATCAACGTCACTAAGATGAAGTATTCAAGACCCTCCGTGAAAATGACTTGTGCCCTGAAAAACATATTTGGATGCAACCCCTACCCCCAAAAATACAGATACCACTACAAACTGCCTGAGGTCATTGTTGGCCTCAACAAAATTATGAAGTTCCACCTGAACATTATCGATGGAAACGTTGTCTATGGGGAAGGAACCAGCAGGCTCGGACTTGTGATGGCAAGCCGCGACATCGTAGCAATAGACGCTGCATGCGCCAAAATAATGCGAATTTCACCTAGAAGGATCAAATATCTCCGTTTGGCCGAAAAAGAAAATGTCGGAATTTCCAAGTTTGAGGCGAGAGGAGTCTCGCTTGAATACTTTGCGTCGCGGTTTCCTAGGCAAAAATATCTTAAGACTATTAAAGACCAAGTTTTTTATTACTTGGAAAAATTTGGCTTAACTGGCAAGCTAGGCATAGACTGAGGAAGCTGGGGGAACAGAAACTGAAAACCGTTAAAATAGGTCTTGTCGGGCTGGGTTACATGGGCAAAATACACCTTAAGAATAGCTTGAGATTGAAGTCGATAGCACCTGTTGCGGCTTGTGACGTTACGGCAAAAGGATGTAGCTTCGCAAGAAGCATTGGGGTTAAGGAAGTTTATCATGACTACAGGGAACTGTTGAAGAACCCTGAGATAGATGGAATAGTAATTTCGTTGCCAACTCATTTGCACGCGGAGTGCTCTGAACTCGCCGCAGAGGCTGGAAAAAACATACTTCTCGAAAAGCCATTGGCTAGGAACTCCGCTGAGGGAGAAAAAATCGTTCAAGTCTGTAGAAAAAACGGGGTAAAGCTTATGATGGGTTACCATTTCAGGTTTTCGCCACAGTTCTTGCAGTTAAAGCACATGCTCGCTAAGGGCACTCTTGGGCAAGCTCAGGTAGCGCACGCTACCATGGTGGGGCCAGGTCCATTTTTCCACCGCGCAGAGGGATACGCGCCAAGACCCGTGCCCTCTTGGTGGTTTGATAAGGAATTGACCGGAGGGGGCGCTTTAATCGATTTGGGTTCCCATATGATTGATTTGGTTCAATGGTACTTTGGACGTATTGAAGAGGTCAAAGCCTACGTTGGGCATAGGTTTAACCTGGATTTTGAAGACTATGCGTTGTGTGTGTGCAAAACGAAGAGTGGAACTGTTGCGACAGTTACTGTTGGCTGGTTCTCGAGGGAAGCTTCGGCGAAAGTTGAGATTTTCGGATCATCCAAATTCCTTTCCGCCAAGCGAGTTGACTCGAACAAGGCGGTTAGTCTGGTTCAAATGATTCTTGGGCTCTCACCTGCATTTAACCTTCCGTACATTTGGGAACTGCAACACTTCGTCGATTGCATACAAAATGATCGGACCCCGCTGTCTGCTGGGGAGGACGGCCTCGCTGATCTTCAAGCAATCTTGCTAGCTTACAAAAACGCAGTACACCTCGAAGAGTCAATATGAGATTCTCATAGTTTTGTACAATGAATAGCCAAAGAAATGATCTACTTGTCTCGCAAAGTTGTAGAAAATTCCTGAAGCTGAATTGGCATGTATTGGAC
>JAZDKD010000779.1:0-6687 GCA_043803345.1 Pseudomonadota bacterium | reverse complement strand
GCGAAAAAAATAAACCGATCGATAGGTGGAAGAAAATCATCACCCTTATTTCGATATTCCCATAGTTTTTTTATAAGATGATTCGGGCTTAACTCTTCAATTGCGGCGATCAACTGTGTCGGGAGAAAGTTGGGAGAGAATCCGAGTCTTTTGATGTAAGGGATATCCCTGTTTCTTATAGCTGCGCAAAAATCATTCTCATTTACCTCAATGTCCCACGGTAGTCCTATAACGGCGTCCACAAGTTCTTTAGAAACCCCTGTGGCCTCACAGAACTGATCTATCTTGATTTTTTGAGGCACTACACTGCCAATCTTCCAGTTAACGACTGTTTGCCTGCTTAACCCGCAAACCTCGTGAACACGGCTCATGGAGATATCAGTTAGTTCTTCGCCAGTTTTCTCCGCATAAAGAACTTTAGTCGCCAAAAAAAGATGTTTAGAAGCCATTTCCCATTACCTGCTTATTAGAGGTTGATAACTTTGTTTGCATCACGCGAAAAAAAAAGCTTGACACGAAAGTCGGAGTTAATTACATTCAGCCGCATTAATCAAGAAGCACATTTTGCAGTCAGTGGGGAATTATCTCAAACTTTGTTATTCTTGTCAAGTAATAAAAGGCAAAAAGCTAAGGTTTTTGGGATCTTTCTATGGCTTATTAAAGGGTGCCAAGTTATTGAGCGCCAAAATATAGACTAATTTAAACTAGCTCAAAACGGGTTAACAACCTATTTTAACTCGTTTTAACTCGCCCAATGACACATTTGATCAGCTAGTTAAAACCTGCAAAAATGCCAAATATAGGGGTGTACACCTTGCCTTTTGTTAAAAAAATATATCGCGCAAATAATTACCGCGATATTTTTCTGACATCTCAAACAATTTATTTCTGATTATTGCTTCTGGAGGGGAGTATGCCAAAACCGGATAAAATTCCATACAAGGGGAGAACCATGTCTATGCACAAGTGGTCGCAAAAGTTAGACATTTCAACAGAGGAGCCAAGTGGCAGACTGAAAAAAGGATTAGCTCTTCATAAAGCCCAAAACCCAAGAGACATTTCCAAACCAGGAGGGGGCGCAAAATGGTGAAAATGGGAATAGAACCAGACCGATTATATTCGGTTACTGAAGTGGCCAAGATCTTAAACGTCGGAAGAAGCACATTGGAGCGGTATATCAGAGAATTCCCTATTGAATACATCAATTTACGGGAGGGAAAACAATTCCCGTCCATACGGATTCTCGGTTCAATATTAATCAATTTTATCGAAAGAAACACTGTAACAGGAGAAAGGAAAACACTTTATGAAGGCAAAGCAAGAAAAAATTCTTTTTTCAGAGGTATGCCGGGTCGCTGCTAAAAGACTCAGGGTCCGGCAAAACGCTACCCGGAAGATTGTCACAGCTTTTTTTTCCGAGATCGTAAATCAATTATGCGCAAACAACCGGATTGTAATTATGAATTTTGGGGCATTTTCCGTCCGCTCGACTCCGGCTAGGAAAGCCCCTCAAAGACCAAATGACCCTACTATCAGGTTTATTCCGGCGCACCAAATGCCGAGGTTCAAATACAGCCCAGTGGTGACTCGAAAAATCAATGAATCTTTCTGAAATAAGCAATATCGATTGTCTTCTGAATTGTAAACAAGCCTTGGCGTCCTATCAGTCAAGACAAGTTCGTTATTGGCGTTATTCCAATCCCGCGGATGAATCATCACTCAACCCAATGTTTATAAGTTGCAAAAACTGCAAATATTGGATGTCAGACGAAAAACACAAGAATCAAACCCCGGAGCTGACAAAATATGTCCTGGGGAGGAGGGGGCAAAATGCAAGGAAAGATCGCAGGCAAAATTACATACCTGGATGATCCAAGAAACCTGGATAGAATAATCAAGAGAGTTACCGCCCGGACAGGGGATGTGGCGACACCAAGGGACAGCAGGATCATCAGGGCAGCCTGTTGCAGAAGGCTGATTAAACTGCAAGCCATGTTTGATGGATTAACCGCATGACGAAAATCACTTATCAGATTGCTTTTGATCCCGGAATTACAGGTGTCGGTTATTCCATCTGGCAAAATACCAAATGGATAAGAGCCGGGACTATAAAACCCAAACACGGAGCCTATCTAACCAAACTCACAGACTTAAGGGAAAAACTAACGCAACTCTACTTTGAGTTGTTGATCGAACCCGAATCATCTATCGAGCGTGTGATTATAGAAGATTGGGAGAAATTCATACCCCGACACAGGATAGCGACGATGCTCAAATGTTCAGAGGGGAGAGGCGTTATCGTTTCAGTCAGTTCCGGGTTTTGCAAAGACATCAGCCTTGTCAACAAACATCAGGCCCCGAAAAAGGAGGCCCAGGTGTTGGCGAGAAAAGACGGGGTCAAAGGCTCCAATCATGCTTTGGACGCCTATTATCTTGGAATGCTAGGGGGATTTGGACTTGGAAACCAAATTTAATGAAGGATTTGTTTTAGGTGAAATCGCAAAAGAAGATATTCCAATGCCATTTTTCGGGGAAGAAATATTGGAATCTCGCAGTTTAAAACTAAACCACATTCCAGACAAGGAATTCATCGTTTATCGGTTCAAAGTGAACCCCAGATATGATCCGACTCTAAACACACTGACCGAGAAAACTATGCTCTGGCAGATAATGGACAAGGTTCATGGCATTCCACTGTTGATCCCCGCTCTAATTGGTCTGGAGCCTTACAACAGACTCTTAACTAAAGAAAAAGCCATAGAGGCGGCCATATCAATGTTAATGGAATTTGAAATTACCACCAGTAACAGCCTGGAAGCTATTTTCCGGGCTTTTTTTTTAATCCGTGGCAATTACGAACTGTACTTGAAAAAAACCGCTCGCAAACCCGACGCCCGGTCGTGAATCTCCGGCAACGAATTATTCCCATGGTCTGCATAGACACTTTTTGGGGGGAACAGCGATGGATGTCGATGATGAATAACGCCCGGCGCCGATTAAACACGTTCTAAATCAGAAAGGAGGTTAACTAATTTGAATTTACCCGCAACCATATCACCTAATGAGGGTGAATTAGAAATTCCTGCGAGACTCGAAAAGATTTTAATGAACTCAGTGTTCAAAAATCTTGAGGGAGACGAACCCCTTCTCGCCTATCGTTTGGCAAAACGTAGGGGCTTGGATGTTGAGGCGAAGCAAATATATTTTGTTCCGTATGTTGACCAAAAAGGAAACCGAAGTGTCATTCCACAAACTTCAATAGACGGCTTGCGACTGATCGCCGCCAGAACAAAATGCTACGGAGGCCAGATAAACCCCAAGCTAACCGTCCGATTAAAAGATGGGGCCAAACAGGTAATTGATCATGAGGAATACGACCCCGGTGAGATCAAAGAGTTGATTAGCGCCACAATTGAGGTAATTAACAAGGATTTTCCTCAACCACAAAAAGCAACAGCCTTATTAAAGAGCTACTCCAGAACCTATAACAATAAATTACAGGGACTATGGGAATCAAAAACGGACGTAATGTTGCTCAAGTGCGCAGAATCTTTAGCGTTAAGAAAAGCCTTTCCTCAAGACTTAGGGGGGCTTTACAGCAATGAAGAAATGGATCAGGCGAAAAACGACATAGAAGCTGTAAACGTCAGTTTTTCAACCATAGAAACGACCCAACAACCAACCCCGGAGCCAGTAATTTTACCGGACGGAAATTCAGAGCCAATTGAGAGGGAAACTCCTGAAGCGCCAGTAATTGACGTTCTAACGGAAGATGTTCAGGTAAATGCACAGACTAAAACGGAGGTAATTACAGAAATAGAGAGCGATCAATTTATAAACGAAACATGGGGAAAATTCACGGGGTATTGCGCTGAAAAAATCGGCGACTCAGCCTCAGCGATAGAGCTCGCAAAAAAAGCCGTGAGAGAACGGTTCAAGGTCGAAGATCCCGCAAAGATATCATCCGACCGCAGCGCCGATCTCTCACTTTATTTAAGAACGGTTTGTATGCCGATCTTAGAACAGAATGGTTTGGTATAACATGGACGTTAGACCTTGGTCAAAAAGTTTCCATGTGAACATGAAAAAATGCGCATGGAAGGCTTACAACCTCAAAAAGAAGAAAATAAAAGAGCCGCCAAGTGAACCGGCCGAACAGGGAAAAGAGTCCCATGAATTCTGGCAAAAGATTCTCGCCGGTCAAATGATTTTTTCAGAAATAGGCGGCAAGGCCAAATATCCTTTAACCAGATCGTTTGTGAGTAAAGCCCTTGATATGGAGGAAATAGGGACAGGCGGTATTCAATTTTTTGAACCGCACTATATTTTAGATCCAAAAGGATTGATTACGAGTGACTACGATAGCGGAATGTTCCACGGTTATTTGGACAGAGTAGTCCTGTTTGATGGAATAGTCAGACCTGAAGTCCCCACACCCGACATGTCGAACGGAAGCGTCTACGTTGAAGACCTGAAAACAGGCGTGAGTACTCAAGACGACCCTACGGAACGACATGGTTACATCGCCTTGGTAAAATGCAAGTATCCTGAATGCAGGAAATTTACCTTTGCCCGGTTGTTTTGTAAAAAGGGGGTCCGGCATAAATGGGATTACACGTTTAGCGATGACAGCAAAAGTGTGGAAATCTTCAACCACCAGAAACAGACAACCGAGACATTGCGAATTACGGCAAGAAGTAAGGTCGCCGGACTTCCCGGCGCCAACCCTTTATTCAACTACCTTTACAAAATGGATGAAGAGATAGGGAACGCTGTTGTAGCCCCTAATCCGGGGAAACATTGTGAGAACTGGTATGGATCACCCTGTTTCTGCCTTGGAAAAGAATGCCCTCTCGCAAAAGACACGCCAATGATTGCGGCGGAAATGGACGAGCAACTTGAGGCGCCTGACATCAAAACCCTTTTACTTAAACTCCTGAACATGAATCATCCTTCGATCCTTCAAAAATGGGAAGTTGAGGCGGGGTTTGTTGGCGTTATCCAACTTGAGGGCTTTGTCAAAAACATCAAAACCAACATCAAGGTATGGTCGAAAAGGTACGGGCCTGTTCGATTAGGCGACACAAATTACGGATGGGAAGAAAGCGAAACCTCCGTAATCGACACGGAAAAGGCTCTTAAAGCGATGGTTCTCGGCGACATGGACATTAAGGACATCGCCAGGGCGGTCAATATCTCGGAATCAAGCCTGTCAAAAGCGCCCAAGGCGTACGCGGGGATCATAGACAAGATTTTACAGGAATCCCTGGCGACAAAGAAAACCGTTCGTTTTGGGCCACTACCCGAAAATACTATGGAGGTATCAAATAATGGCAGTTAACTGGGAAGAACTGGACAACGTCTATGAACAGTCCGAAGTGGATGATTTTAACACTGAAATTCCTGACGGCTTTTATGAGGCGCTAATAGTCAACATTGCGCTGGAAGAAAGTAAAAGGGACGCAACGCCTCAATTAAAATGGGAATTCATAATCACTGGTCCGAATTACGCAAATAAACATCTGTGGAAATATTCACAACTTACCCCAAACCCCGATTCTATGAAGTGGCTCAAGGGTGAACTCAGGAAAATAGGTTTTATGGGCGAGAAAATCAGCGCATTCATAAACACGGCCAATTTCTATATCGACAAGACGGTTAAACTAAATCTGAAAACGACGGAGCGAAACGGCCAGAAACGGCAGGCGATTTATTTCAGCAAACTATTAGACGAAGCCCCGGTCCAGCCGCCACCCAAATCGCAAACAGCAAACTTTCAAGACGACATCCCCTTTTAAAGGAGTTCCCATGCAGAAAGAATATATGCGCTGTCAAAATTGTATCTTTCTTAATAAAACGCCCACTGACGACCATTGCGCCGTTATCGCCAATTCTGTTGTGGATAATGTAGACGATCACATTATTGACTTCCCTGTTGTCCTTAATCCCAAACGAATGTGGTGTGGCCAGGGTGAGTGGGAGGGTCAGTCCAAGGATAACCCGGAGGTTAAAATCCTTTATCGCTGGGGCGAATGGGATAACTAGAATTCTCCGCTAACTTCCCTGGGGGGTGTCTTTCCAGGACGCTCCCCGTTTTGTTACCTAAACCCCCTATACAGCAAAGCCAAAACATTAAGCGGGGAACATTACTAGACCCTCGTCTATACGCAACGATTCATTATGGGGGATTACTAACTTGAATATATTAGGGAATACTGGAATCTGTTTAAACTGCGGCGCTGAATTTAACCGCAAAATGAACAATCAGAAATATTGCAGCAAAATATGCGGTAATGAGGTTTCGAGAAAGCAACGAACTCGAGTGTTAGTTTGTCCTGTCTGCGGGCAATCCTTCGTTGTGAGCCTCAGACACAGAATATATTGCAGTGAATTCTGTCGTCTTACAGGGGTTTCTGAAAAACCCAAAAACTCAACAAAAGCCATTTTGAGCGCCGCCAAATGCGTGATTTGTGGAAAGCCATTAGACAGAACCAATCAAAAAGTTTGTAGCTCGACCGAGTGTATTCAGGAAAGACGGAAACAAACGAACAAGTATAAATACAAACCCTATCAACCCAAGAAATCCGCCAATTTTAAACTCACACCTGAAATGAAAGACAGGCTCAGAGAAATCCAGGGGATCAACCGATTCCGGAAATCTATGGATCTGCGGCCCATATCCGCCGG
>JAZDKD010000778.1:0-3403 GCA_043803345.1 Pseudomonadota bacterium | reverse complement strand
CCCTATCTTGTAGTTTCTGCAAACTATATCAAAGGCTTGAGCCAGGTCATCAAATTGAGGCGTCTTCTGCGGACCGGGAGATGGCCTGAAGGGGGATGGCACAAGGCCTATACAACCTTCCAGCAAGCTACAAATTAATATAATGGACAGGAGTTTGACTAGAAATCTCCTACCACCTTTGAGGACCATCAGGATATCCTTTTGTCCTAATCCAATTTATGAGATAAATTATATAACACCTTGTATATCCAAGTCAATTAAAACATCACATAAAACACTTGGCTGGCTCTTAAACCTGCCCCCATTCTAAACAAATAATTTACATAAACGGTGGAGGCAAAATCGCAGAGTGCCTATTTTCTATCACATAAGGTAAATCAGTCAACATGTTTTTGGAGCTTGAACAGCAAACAAATATGGTCTTCTTCGACGATTTTTATCAAAAAGTAGCGTAGACTCGACGTTGAATAGGAGTCATAATGAGGAAGGTAGACTTTTATCTGGCCGGAGATTTCACGTCGTGAACCGAGCACTTCTTCGTATCGCTTTTTTTGGAGATCTCATCGTTTAGGCGACTCTTGGATATTTTGTTCAGCACAAGAAAGGGTTCAAATTTTTCAAGTTCAGGGTTCCAAAAAAACTTTTTCACATCAAAGGCATACCCAATATCATCATATATCGTTAGCCACCACTCGGCCTTTTCCTGGTCATAGCACACCGTATACTTGATGGGAGAAGCCACACTGCTGACTGTTTCTGTGGCCACGGACAAGACCTTTTCTTCTTCGGACAGAGGTTTTCCTGATTTTCCCTGGGTGGATTTTGAATTCGAGATTTTATCTTTGGTGTTGGGCAAAGGACGCCCTGAAAGCCAATCGTCCGTAATTTTATTTTTCAGGGGTTCTGTTTTAGTGCCTTTTGGTGGTTCAGACTTTTGTTCGGGGGGTTTTTCACCTGATTTTTCTTTTACAGGCTCAGCGGTTTTCTTGTCCTGACTTTCTGAAACCTTGTCGCTCTTGACCTCTTTTAACGCAGGAACGCATGCCCAAAGGGATACGGAAGCTAGAGCCAGGCCAAGGAAAAGAATTCCCGTTGTTAATTTTTTGTCCATGTCGGATTAAACCGGCCCCAGAGTGGAAAAAATATAACTCGATATCCACCTGGGAATTGATACGGTTAACTATGAAAAGAGGCGTCAATATGTCAACAGACGCCAGCCGTCCTGGAGAACAACTGTTCTAAAAAAACTTGGGTATTTTAGAAGATTGCAGAGCTAAAATCAAACAAGTCTTTATCAATTGACTAGTTGGCCACAGTCTGATATCCTTTAGCCTGTTAAGAATGTTTTTCAACGGGACCGCTCATGAAACGAACGATCACATTAACAGGAACCGCAGCGCTGATAATTTTTTGTTTCGGGATTGCGTTTAGCTACGCTGGAGGCTACGGCGATTACCGAAGGGGGCCGGAGCTTGATCATACACTCATGGGGATGAAGGAACAGGGTGTTTGGTATTTCCCGTGCGTGGCGCCGCAATATCCGGTCAAAATAGGGCCGTCTTATGTTTCATACGGACCGCCGCCGCCATGTGCTCCAATCCCCGGACCCCCGGTAGCGCCGAAAATAATAAAGTAGGTCTGATTTACTTTGATTCCGAGTTGTTGACATAAACTGGGAAGAATTTCTGGAGAATGTAATCATGAAGTTAAGAATAGTGGCCCTCATTGTCGCTTCCTTAATAGCTGTTCCTCATACATCCCACGCGTTTGGTTTGATGCGATACGCCTTTGACATGGTAGCCAATCAACTCGGACTTGATAGAGGTCCAATCCCCAAGGTCATTCCGAATAATCCCCCGCCAGACGTAGCCACTCGTAAGGCTCCAGTTGTTCCTCAACATCCTGAAGCGAAAAAAATCTACATTCAGGCTGAAGGATTCTGAGATTTTAACCTGCGGGCTAAGCGGCGATTTTACATAATGGCGTCACTGAACGGCGCCTGAAAAAGATTGATCCCAGTTCTTGGCCGCTCGCGAAATCAATGTGTCCCGAAATCTCCCAATAATAAGTTCCGCGATTCTCTGGGCCATTTCCTCGTTACCCTGGCAGGTCAGGTGTATCCCATCAGGTTGGAAGCAGGCAGTTTGGCGCCCACACAGGGAATTTCTCAAACTAACAAAATAAGGCTTATTTAAAAGCTCGTGTTCAAGTTTGTTGTAGGTGGTTTCCACACTTTGTTTAAGATCCGGGAATTTTCGCGCATCCAGGAACATAGTGCTCTCCTCCAAATTTACCGCCTCACCAACCTGACAGTTTTCAACCCATAGCACCGGTTGCCAAAGCAGTAAAAATTCAGAACTGTAGCAATTGGCTACCTTAGCAACATGGTCAAAGCGCCTGGCGGTGAAAAGGGCCATTTTGTCGAGATTCGGCGAATCAGGATCTACCGGGTCACCTAACATGCGGAACCTGTCAATAAACTCGTTGGTGTAGGATGTGTACACTGCGGCGCTGATGGGCTTGAAAATGCCAAACCAACTCATGCGGTAGCCTTCAATGAAACCTTTTAACCTCCGGTAGCCGACGTGTCCTTCAGGTTCCCTGTATTCCGCATATTGAAAGCAGTCGTTAGCCCCGTCATAAAAAATAACTAAATTGGGCGGTTCATGACTATCGGCGATAGCTTTTTGAAAATATTTTGATTCCAGGAGAGAATTGAAACCGTTTTCTCCGAAGTTCACAACTGTGAAATGATACGGCCTGGCTTTCTGGTTGAGAAATTTCGACACAAGAGCCGGCAAAGTCTGGTTCGGATCCCAGTGGGCATTACATCTAACGGTGGACCCGCCAAACATCCACACGATCCGGTTAAGTTGAGGATCATTGGAGACACTATTGAATTCTGACGAGGGGTTTGTGTCGCGCATCAGAAAAAGCGTGTTGGGATCATAGCGAACCGGCACATGGCTATATACGTTCCCGTACAGAATATAATTGTGAACAGTCATTGCGGCAAAGCTGATAACCTCTAACGCAAGGACAACCAGGAGGACAATCTTGAGTCCGTTCCAGAGTGTTCGCAACACCTTGATCACTATTCCATTGATATTTTTCACATTACTGCCACCAAAACGGGGTGATTATTTCGCAGGTATCTCAACTTCAACAGTTGATGATGATAGTAAAATGCTAGTTATCGCTGAGCGGCCAGTCGCGCTCAGGGTCATCCAATTTTGCCGTTATCAGGGTAGCGGCAACAAAAGATTGCAAAAAAAGCAATCCCCAATGATAGTTACTTCATTTGATTTAGAGGATCAATACCTCAGACTGTTGGGCATTTTTAGATTTAATAGTTTGGGCGAGTCTAAGGGTCATCCGAACAAAAAATACTCTGCCGGCTGTA
>JAZDKD010000777.1:0-2069 GCA_043803345.1 Pseudomonadota bacterium | reverse complement strand
ACCATAGCGACAGTTGTTAGTTTTACGATTAACATTGTGTAGAGCGTATCCTCAGTTACCAATGGCAACAGCCGTATTTTGGTCGCCAAAGTCTATCAAGTTTGGGGGACTTCTTGTTTTTGCATTTCCTGTTATAACCCTTAGGGAAGGGTAATCATATAGCTATTTTTATCATATTTCAATTAAACTACTTTGCTTGACATTCCTTCGCTCTCAAGAATCTACTCGTTCCAGCCAGTCGTGGAAATCGTTATAATCCGTTCCGGGGAAAGCGCCTCTGGAAGGTCTCCCTAGAATTTGCACGAAGATACCAAACATAGCCTCTGCTTCTGGAACTTCAAGGAATCGGCCAGCACGGGGCGCATATACTTTGATACCCTGGTCTTCTAAGGCCTGTTTCATAGATTGTACAGTAACCGATTTTAAAGAAGGAAACAGGAAGGCAATTTGATTGGGATCTGTCACTGTACCTGCATCGAGCAGCTTCCGTACTAAACCAGCAATCTCAGTGCAGACGCTCTCTCTGTTACCTGGTGTGCTGACAATGACAGAAGGGCCTTCGTCTTTACTCGTTGCCTCGATTTCTTTTTCAATACGGAAAACGGATTTACCCTTTCCATCTCCTCTTTTTGTCCAATCCCAATTTATTATAAAGTCATTGTAGAATGAAACAATTTTCCGGCGCGAACGATAGTTTTTCACCAAGCCAATTTCGTGTGGTTTTATGCCTAGTTCTCTTTTCCATCTTTCAGGAAATTGAACAAAATTCTCTACGGTTGCTCCACGGAACCGATAAAGACCCTGGTCGTCATCACCAACAACACAAATATTTTTATATCCCCGCGCCAGTTCAAAGAACAATTCCTCTTGAATTGGATTGGTGTCCTGATACTCATCAATGATTACATGTTTGAAAATATTCCCTGCATCCGGATAGTTCCTTAGTACATCAACTGCCTTCTGCTGAATAAGCGAAAGGTCTGCAGTTCCAGCAGGAGGAGGTTCTTCCAATGATTTAAGATACTCTTTATAAAGAGAAAGTAGGTTTTTCAAATCTGGGTCTCGAGTTGCTCTCATGGCTATCTCTGGGTTGATATATTCTTCTGAAAGTCTATTAAAAAGCGTAATACAATTTGTCACCGCATTATGTTTTGATTTTGATCCTTTCCCGGTGAAATATTTATTAATACACTCGTTGGGGTCATCTCCAAGCTCGACGCAACCTGTCAAATTATCCCATCTAACACGTTTATAAAGGTAAAGATATTGGTCAATTTCGTCCATTAAAAGAGGAGCCCGACGGCGCTTTCTTTCGGGCGAAAAACGCCGGTCTGTAACTATACGACGACATAATGAATGTACTGTGCCAACATACATATTGGAGATATCGAAATGAACATTAGTTTTTAACGTGATCGCACCTAGCAGGGCTCGTAAACCCTCCCTAAGTTGAAAGGCAGCTTTTTCTGTAAATGTTGAAAGGAATATCTCTTCTGGTCCTACGCCATGAAACACTATGAGGTTGAGGGTGCGCCAAAGTAAAACACGAGTTTTTCCCGATCCAGGACCGGCCGGAAGATAAAGAGGTCCGCCAGTATAGAGAATCGCTTCTTTCTGCTCGTTGTTGGGCTTGAATTCGGCGTCACTCCAGAGTTGTTCCAGTGAGATTGTTGCCTTTGTCTTCATAGGTTCATTTAAAATCGCATTCAGAAATCATTTATTCATCCATGGCTTCCATAGCTATCCGGGTAGCGCCGCAGGTCATTCGACCAAGTACAACGCCCGAGATGTGGTATCCTCCTATTCAACATAGCCTACTTGTCTAAACTCGCTTTAGCGAACTTCTCCAGAATTAGGGCACTTGGACGATTCGCAAGCGAAACTAGTTTGTTTACTAAAGCTATAGGTATGAGGGACGAATCATACATATCACACCTGAGTTTTCCGATGTTGGCTAGTATAATATCCAAATTCTGATAATCGTTCCTGTTAGGAGAAAGGACAACATTTTCATCCTTAACTGGCACTGTGACAACGTGGACTCCACCGTCTTTGGCCTTGAAAATCAA
>JAZDKD010000776.1:0-2052 GCA_043803345.1 Pseudomonadota bacterium | reverse complement strand
CCTTGACATGCCTTTTCTATGGTGATAATGAGCACGAACGTCAAAGTCGGGGCGTGGCGCAGCTTGGTAGCGTATCTGAATGGGGTTCAGAGGGCCGGTGGTTCAAATCCACTCGCCCCGACCAGTAAATTCAAGGGGGTTGGCTAAAGCAGCTAATCCCCTTTTTGTTTTCTGTGTGAGGATGTGTGAGCGTCATAAAATGCCTCTTCAAAGATCAGCATCGCCTCACGCTCAGCTCCTCCAAATGTTGGGCAGATAATGTCTCCACCTTATCAACGCCCTTGACTATACCGAAAGATTATCCATCTCGACATAGGGTCGCCAGAATCCTTACTGACGTGAGAATTGATCGTCGTAGATCTGCACAAAGGTTTCAAAATAGTCCTCTACGTACCGGTAATAATCGGAAGACTGCGGATTTCGTGTATGATAAACGGCGGCAGGGGCGGCCATGATTTCTCTCCTTTGAGAAAATCAAACCGCTCTATAATAGTTTGAAAGTCAAGATATACGAGAATGCCGTTCAAGTGTCAGTTTTATGGTGTTCTAATAAAAATAGTTTGTCCTGTTATCATTTTGCTTGCGTCGGTCAATAGAAATAACACTGTCCCAATAATGTCTTCTGGATTAAGGACATTTTTCAAAAGGGGGTTTGAAATCTCCCTTTGTTCGGAGATAACTTTTTTGACCTCTTCGGGAGATTTTGCCTTTCTCCAATGAGCTGTATCCATGGGGCCAGGGGCAATTCCATTCACATTTATTCCAAAAGGAGCCAATTCCATAGATAAGGACTTGGTAAAACCCATCATGCCAGCTTTCGAGGCTGAGTAATGGGCACCCTTTACCATTCCTCCTACCCCTCTGCCGGAAGTAATGTTTATGATTCTCCCTCCTTTTTGTTCTTTCATGACCTTGATGACAGCCTGAGAGCACAAGAAAGTACCTTTGAGATTCGTATCAATCACTAAATTCCATTCTTCTTCGCTCATCTCTTCTACTAATGCCCTGGTTAAAAGTCCGGCATTGTTCAGCAGGAAATCTATTTTGCCAAATGTTTTCAAAGTAAAAGCGATCATCTCCTCTACTTCCGACTTATTTGAAACATCCGCCCGAAATTTGTATGCAGTTCCTCCTGAATTACTGATTTGAGAAAGTACCTCTTCGGCGGAATCTTCGCTTTTATAATAGTTTACCAGGATTTTTGCGCCTTCCGCTGCAAGGCCTATTGCAATGGCCCGGCCAATTCCATGACTTGTTCCGGTTATTATTCCTGTTTTGTCTTTTAGCAACATTTCATCCTCCAAATTTTAGACTCTTACAGACTGAATCTGAGAATTTATCTCTAACATAGGTGTTAAGATTATAAAATGTCTACAAAAAATGTAGATCAAATTGGATATTGGAGTCCAGTAGACCGGTTTCTCCCGATACGTCAGGCTGATGTTTGTTTTCTCCGTTTACCGCCTGGATTCCCCAAGCTTTGCTTGGCGCACTAAGACATTGCTTTCGAGGGGTTAAAGTATAGGGGTGCTGTTTTTGCCTGTCAAGGGATATTTTGCATCGAAAAGCAGGGGCTGGCGATGCGGTTGGGAAAGGAAGGTAGAGCAGCTGCCGCTATTTTGAGAAGTCGGCTCACCTTTTGGTCTGCTCACCCGTCAAGAAGGCATTTTTGAGCACAATTCAGGCAGACCTATCCTGCACGCCTCTTTTTCACGATGCGTTATGATTGGATGTATTCATCCCAGGAGTAATCGGGGGCGCCGTAAAAGTTATCAGCATGTGTTTGGAGATGGAGAGTCGACAGCGGCGTATTCCCGGATTGGCGGGTCAATGATTTTCGGCGGCGGTCTTGTCCTGACGAGCCAGATGCCCAGGTGATCGAGGGACCCGGAACACCGAAGGGTCTTCGATGCTGCTGATCCGCATGGCGCCCTTACACTTCGGACAGACCAGGGGATCTACTTCGTAGATCTTCTGTATCAACCTCGCCCAGTTTCGCCGGAAGAAAATCAAAGACAGGGTCGCCCGCTGAACCAGGGTATCCCCATTTGT